>CAYTJW010001119.1:0-2067 GCA_964438135.1 uncultured Thermoanaerobaculia bacterium | reverse complement strand
CACATCGCGTCAGCCGCCGCCCAGCTCGGCCAGGCCAGCCCGCGCCCGCTCGAGCGCGGTCGGGTTGGCGGTCCGCAGCACCACCTCGCGCAGGCAGGCCCGGGCCCGGTCGAGCTCGCCCCGCTGGCGGTGGGCGGTGGCGAGGGTGAGCTGGGCGGCGTCGAACAGCGGCCCGGCGGACAGGGTGGCCGCCCGCTGCAGGCGCTCGATGCCCTCCCGGTCGCGGCCGTGGCGGAGCAGGTAGACGCCGTAGTCGAGGTTCACCTGCGGGTCGAACGGGAAGCGCCCCGCCGCCGTCTCGAAGCGCCGCCGGCTGTCCTCGGCCGCGCCCTGGCGGTCGAGCAGCACGGCCAGCCCGAGGAGCGCCTCGCGGTAGCCGGGGTCGAGCGCCAGGGCCTGCTCGAACAGTCGCCGGGCCGCGGCGGCGTCGCCCGCCGCCTCCGCCGTCCGGCCGAGCCGGGTGACCACCTCGACGTCGTCCGGGTCGCGGGCCAGCAGGCGCTCGAAGCACTGGCGGGCCGTGGCGAGGTCGCCGCGGGCGAGGAAGTAGCCGCCCCCCTCGAACAGCGCGTCCTTGTCCGGGAAGTCCCGCACCAGCTCGGCGAAGGCCCGGTCGGCGGCCTCCAGCCGGCCGAGCCGGGCGTTGAAGGACGCCACCATGACCCGCGCGTCCTTCTGCCGCGGGTCGGCGGCGGCGATCGAGGTCGCCGCCTCGAGCGCCTCCTCGACCCGGTCTTCGAGCATCAGGCCGCTGATCTCGTTGTACTGCGCGAAGACGTCCAGGCGCTCGCGCGGGTGGGCGAGCCGGCTCAGGTCCTCGACCGCCTCGGCGTCGGCGGTCTCGCCGCCGACCGCGTAGCCCAGGGCGCGCAGCTGCTCGAGCTCGGCCCGGTCGGGCTCGCCGCGGTGGGCCTCCGGCCGCCCGCGGCGCAGCTCGGACTCCAGCGCCGCCAACCGGGTCGCGGCGGCGGCGTGCTCCGCGGGGCCACCCAGCGGGTGGGCCTCGGCCGGGTCGGCGACGAGGTCGTAGAGCTCGTCGGTGGGGCCGTGGATGTACTTGCGGCCGCCGGCGACGAAGCCGGTCAGCGGGCTCCAGCGGTAGTGGTGGTAGGGGTAGAAGGTCTCGAAGTAGAGCGGTCGCTCCGCGGTCAGGTCGGGGCCCGGCGCCTCCCCCACGAGCAGCGGCAGCAGCGAGCGGGCCTGGATGGGCAGGCCGAGCGAGCCAGGGTCGACGCCGAGGGCGTCGAGGACGGTGGGCATGACGTCGGCGTGGGAGACGAAGGCGTGGGCACGGGCCGCCTGGCGGGGGAGCCAGGGCAGGCGGACGACGAGCGGCACCCGCAGGGTGGGGTTGTACGCCAGCAGGGCGTGGGTCTCCTCGCCGTGGTCGCCCAGCCCCTCGCCGTGGTCGGCCACCGCCACCAGGCCCGTCGACGAGGTCAGCCCGTGCCTCGCCAGGGCGCGCAGCACGCGGCCGATGCAGTCGTCCATGTACGCGACCTCGCCGTCGTAAGGGCGGTCGGCGTAGAGCTCGGCGTAGCCGGCGCCGGGCTGGTAGGGCCAGTGCGGGTCGTAGTAGTGGAGCCAGACGAAGAACGGCTGCCGGGCCCGGTTGGCCTCCAACCACAGCTCGAGCTCCGCCGAGATGCGCTCGCCGGGTCGGCTCGGCACCCCGACCGTCTGCAGGTTGGTCATCACCAGCTGGCCGGGCGGCGCCTCCAGCTGGTCGCCGAAGTAGTCGAAGCCGCGGGCGAAACCGGCCCCGGCGCGCAGGGGGACGGCGGCGACGATGCCGGCGGTGCGGAAGCCGCGCTGCTGGAGGATCGCCGGCAGCCAGGGCACCTCCTGGGGCACCACGAACGCGTCGTTGTCGCGCACGCGGTGGAACGGGGGGTAGGTGCCGGACAGGATCGAGGCGTGTGAGGTCGCCGTGATCGGCGACACGGCGAACGCCCGCTCGAACACGGTCCCACCGGCGGCGACGCGGTCCAGGTTCGGCGTCTCCACGCCGGGATCGTTTTCGTGCTGCTGTCCGCACTGCTCTGGAGTCTGGGTGGCGTATTGATT
>CAYTJW010001118.1:0-2067 GCA_964438135.1 uncultured Thermoanaerobaculia bacterium | reverse complement strand
CAGGCAACGACGCGGCCGCCTCGGGCTCGGAGCCCGGGGCGGCCGCGTCTCGGTCGGGGCGCGGGTCAGCCCGCGCCTACGGCCAGGGGGGCGGCTCGGGCGGCGAGCCCTGCAGGCGCGGCTCGAGGCGGCCCGCCGGCTCGAGCTGGGGTTGCTGGTAGCGCTCCCGCCGGGTGGCGACAGCGGTCTCGGTCGCGTCGGCCTGCGGCCGGGTGGTGTCGGTGGTGCTCATGTCACTCGCTCTCCGCGCCCGTCGCGCGCTGGATCTGCCGCACCTTCCAGAGGAAGCTGCGGGTGCCTTCCTTGAGGGTGAAGGTGTAGGTGCCCTCGCCGGAGCGCCGGAAGACCCGGATCTCCTCGCCGGTCGCCTCGTCGACCAGGGTCGAGGCCCACAGCGCCCGCGCCGGCCCGCGCCACCTGAGGGTGACCTCGGCCTCGGGCTCGGAGCTGCGGACCTCGAAGCGCCACTGGTCCGGTGCCCCCAGCCGGTGGTACTCGACCGTGTAGTCGCCGGCCGCTTCGCCCCACTCGGGGTGGGGGAAGACCACGGTCAGGTACTCGCTGCCGAACGGCGGCGCCATCTCCTCGAGGTCCATGCGGTCGTTGCCCGTGCTCGCCTGGCGGTGCTGGCCGAGGACGTTGCCCGGGTCGACCATGGCGCCCGAGGAGGCCTCGAGGCGGACGTACCAGCCCCACGGCCCGGAGAAGGTCTCGCGGCCGGGCAGGCTCTCGGCCGGGATCGGCGGGATGTGCAGGGTGCAGCCTGCCGGCGCGATCGCCCGGAACCAGAAGCCGTCGAAGGTGTTCAGGACGCCTTCTGCGCCGGTGACCAGGGGGTGGTAGCTCTGGTAGGCGGCGCCGTTCCACTTCCACATGTTCGCCCACGCCAGGCCGGCGCCCTCGGCGACATCCAGGGCCACCTCGCCGGCGCCGCAGTCGACCGTGACGTCCGGCCAGTCGACGGCGAAGTCGAAGGGGTGGCCGGGCATGTTGAAGAGGCCGTCGCCCGCGCCGCCGGTGACCGGGATCAGGAAGTCGGTGGCGGTCGAGGTGTCGTTGCCGGCCATGCCGATGGCACCGCCGACCGTGCTCTTGATGAAGTAGCCCTCGCCCTGGCTGACGGTGTCGTCGAGGGCGAGCTGGACGTACGCCTCGGCGACCTCGTCGTAGCGGTAGACCCGCCAGATCGTGCCGTAGCCGGCCGCGCCGAGCTCGTCCGCGAACAGCTCCCGCAGCGTGCCGGCGGGGATCTCGACCGGCACGCACGGCAGGCCGAGCTGCCGCCACTGGTTGGCGACCAGCGGCACCGCGGCGAGGCAGGTCCAGGCGTCGTCGTTGGTGATCGTGCCCACGCCCTGGCCGTCGGCCACGGTCGCGCCAGAGACGTTCGTGACGTCGACGAAGAAGCTCTCGGTGAGCTCGATGTCGGTGTCGCCGGTGACGAAGACGTCGAAGAAGGACTGGGTCTCGCCCTCGGCGATGGTGACGGCATCCGCGCTGTTGGCGACGTAGTCCGAGTCGGCGATGGTGGCGGTGCCGTCCGCGGTGTCGATGTCGAAGGTCACGCCGCCGGCCGGCGCCGCCGCCGACAGGCTGACCGTGAACCGGAAGGTCGTGGTCCCCGAGTTGGTCTCGTTGGCGGTGACGTTGTCGATCGAGAGGGTGGGCGTCGCGCTGTCGTCGTTGAGGATCGTGCCCAGGCCCTGGCCGTCGCCGACGTCAGCGCCGACCTCGCCGCTGAGGTTGACGTAGAACTGCTCGTCGACCTCGACGTCCGTGTCGCCGATGACCTGGACCGTGACCGTGGTGCTGCTCGCCCCCGCCGCGATCGAGTGGGGGACGGTGTCCAGGATCACGTAGTCGACGCCCTCGGTGGTGTCCTCGTCCATGGTCGAGGCGTTGAAGCTCACGCCGCCCGGGCCGGCGACCGCGCCGACCGGGGAGAGGCTGACCGTGAAGACGAAGTTGGTGGTGCCGGAGTCGCCCTCGTTGGCGGAGACGTCGTTGATCATCAGGGCGGGCAGGTCGTCGTTCTGGATGGTGCCCAGACCCTGGCCGTCGGTGAGC
>CAYTJW010001117.1:0-2069 GCA_964438135.1 uncultured Thermoanaerobaculia bacterium | reverse complement strand
CGCGGCGTTCGCCCTGGCCGAGCGGGGAGCCCCGGGCAGCCTGGCGGTGGCCCGGGCCCTGACCGACCTCGGCAACCTGGCCCAGGACCGGGGCGACCTCGACGCCGCCTCCGGCCTCAACCGGCGGGCCCTGGCCCTGCGCGAGCGACTCGCGCCGGGCACCGCGGGCCACGCCAACAGCCTCAACAACCTCGGCCTGATCGCCTACGAGCGGGGCGACCTCGACGCGGCCGAGGCGCACCACCGCGAGGCGCTCGCGATCCGCGAGCGAATCCTGCCCGACAGCCTCGCGGTCGCCTCGAGCCTCAACAACCTGGGCATCGTCGCCGAGGACCGCGGCCGCCTCGAGGACGCCCAGCGCGACCTCGAGCGGGCGCTCGCGATCAAGGAGCGCCTGGCGCCCGACACGCTGACGCTGGCCATGACCCTCAACAACCTCGGCCTGGTGGCGGACGCCCGCGGCGACCTCGACGCCGCCCTGCGCCACCTCGAGCGGGCGCGGCAGATCCGCGCCCGCCTCGCCCCGGGCAGCCTCGACCTGGCCATGAGCCTGCACAACCTCGGCCTGGTCGCCCTCGCCCGCGGCGACCTCGACGCGGCCGAGGGGCTGCTGGGGGAGGCGCTCGACCTCCGCCAGCGGCAGGCGCCCGACAGCCTGGCGGTGGCACTGACCCTCGACACGCTCGGCTGGGCCGCCCAGCTCCGCGGCGATCTCGCCAGGGCCGAGCGCCTCGGCCGCCAGGCCCTGTCGATCCGCGAGCGCCGCGCGCCCGGGGCGCTGTCCAACGCCACCAGCCTCAACAGCCTGGGCGTGCTGGTGCGCAAGCGGGGCGACCTCGACGCGGCCGAGGAGCTCTTCCTCGCGGCGCTCGCCATCCGCGAGCGGCTGGCCCCGGACAGCCTCTACGTCGCAGAGTCGCACAACAACCTCGGCGAGCTGGCCTGGAGCCGCGGCGACCTCGACCTCGCCCGCGACCGCCTGCAGCGCGCCCTGGCGATCCAGGAGCGGCTGGCGCCCGGCAGCGCGGCAGAGGCCGGCGTCCTCGACAACCTCAGCGAGGTGGCGCTGGCCGGCGACGACCTCGCGGCGGCGCAGCAGCTCCTGGAGCGCTCGCTGGCCCTGCGCGAGCGCCTGGCGCCGGGGAGCCTGCTCCTGGCCCGCAGCCTGACCGGCCTCGGCAGCCTCGCCTCTCGGCGCGGCGACCTCGCCACCGCCGGGGAGCTGCTCGAGCGCGCCGCCGAGATCCGCCAGCGCCTGGCCCTGGGCAGCGGCGAGCTGGCGCACACCCTCCACTGGCTGGGCCGGGTCCGCCGCGGGCAGGGGCGCCCGACCGAGGCGCTCGACTGCTTTCGCCGGGCGCTCGCGGCGGCGGAGGCCCAGGCCGGCCGCCTCGGCGGCGGCGAGGCGGACCTGGCCCGACTGCGGTCCACCTTCGCCGAGCTCCAGCACGACCACGTCGACCTGCAGCTCGAGCTCGGCCACCCCGAGGAAGCCTTCGACGCCCTCGAGCGGTCGCGCGCCCGCGCCTTCCTGGCCCTGCTCGCCGAGCGGGACCTGGTGCTGAGCGACGTGCCCGAGGAGCTGGAGCGGGAGCGGCGCCGGCTCGACGCCGAGCGCGCCCGCGCCGAGGCGGAGATCTCCGCTCTCGACCCGGCCGGCGACGCGACCCGGGTGGCGGAGCTGGTGACGCGCCTCGGCCGCCTCGACGTCCAGCGCGCCGAGCTGGCCGAGCGGGTGCGGCGCTCCTCCCCGAAGCTCGCCGCCCTCCGCTACCCGCAACCGCTCGACCTCGCCGCGGCCCGCCGCTCGCTCGACGGCGGCACGACGCTGGCCGCCTTCCGCGTCGGCGCCGACTCGACCGTGCTGCTGGTGCTGTCGCGCGACCGCGGCCTCTCCGCCCACCGCCTGCCGTGGGGCGACGACGCCCTGCGCGGCGAGGTGGACCGGTTCCGGCGCCTCGTCGCCCGCGGCCGGGACGCGCCCGCCGAGACCACCGCCGTGGTGGCGGCCGGACGCCGTCTGTTCGAGGCCCTGCTGGGCCCGGCCCGGGCCGAGCTGGAGGCGGCCG
>CAYTJW010001116.1:0-2071 GCA_964438135.1 uncultured Thermoanaerobaculia bacterium | reverse complement strand
CGACCACCCGGTACATCGAGCTCGAGTTGCGCTGGTAGTCCTCCTCGAAGGCGCGCTCGAGCCAGCGCGCGGGGGCGTCGCCCGGGAAGGCGGGGTGGCGCCAGGACAGCTCCTTCTGGCCGTGCCACTCCTCGAGCGGCAGCTCGGTGCGGAGCAGGCCTCGTCGCTCGAGGTCGCGGTACAGGGTGGTCACCGGCAGCGGCGTCAGCAGCATGAACTGGACGAAGTCGGCCGCCAGGCCGACCATGAAGTCGACGTCGGCGCCGATGTTCTCGGGGGTGTGGTGCTCGGCGCAGAGGATGCCCGAGGCGAGCACGGAGACGCCGCGGTCGCGCAGCTCGCGCACCAGGCGGCGGGCGTCCGAGCCGGCGTTCTTGGCGTAGCTCCCGGCGGCGCTCGCCGACTCGACCCCGACCCAGACGAAGCTGACCCCGAGACGGACCAGGTTGTCGAGGCCGAAGGCCGCGATCGCCTCGGCCGAGGAGAAGACCTGGAAGCCGAAGAAGCGGCGGCTCTGCTCCATCAGCTCGAGCAGCTCGAGAGCCCGGTCGCGGTCCTTCAGGAAGTTCTCGTCCATGACGAAGAAGTCGTCCGTGCCGCGGGCGTCGGCGATCTGGCAGCAGGCCTGGAACAGGTCGCGGCCGGTGGCGAGGTAGGGGGTGTAGCGGCGACCGAAGAAGTGCGAGGTGCTGCAGAAGGAGCAGCCGTTGACGCAGCCCACGCCGGGCACCAGCAGGCTGGCGTGGCGGCCGACGAGCGGCACGCCGAGGATGCTCTCCCGCTCGGCCGAGGGCAGGACCGGGTGGACGACGGGCGCGTCGGGGTCCTGGCCGAGGTAGGCGCGCAGGCCGCGGACGCCCTCGCCCCGCACGACGTGGTCGCAGTCGACCAGCCGCTCGACGCCGTCGACAGCGGCGCCGTGGCCGCCGAGGACGATCCTGGCGCCGGGGGCGTGGACCCGCGCCAGTCGGGCCATCTCCTGCGCCTTGGCGAGGTTGGGGGCGATGAACGAGATCCCGACCAGGTCGTACCCGCGACGGAGCTCGCGGACGAAGCGCTCCCGGCTCGGGAAGTCGAGCACCGTGACGTCGGCGTCGACGTTGGCGGCCAGGAAGTAGAGGCCGAACGAGCGGTGGTGGAAACGGAACGAGGCCGGTCCCTGACCTTTCGTCACCTGGTTGTGGAACAGCTCCATGATGTTCTCTCTGCGCCCCCAGGCGTCGTCGACGCCGAAGGGGCCGAACACCCCGGACAGCAGGATGCGCGGCGGGCGGGTGGTCTGGTGCTGGTCCACGGTCGCTCCTCCTCGTGCCGGGGCCAGCATCGCTGCCGGGAGTCATGGTCGCGTCACGAGGCGGTGGTCGCCGGGCGGCGGCCGGAGTAGCATCGGTCATCGGGCCGCAGGCCGACCGCGGCGGGCGCGTCCGTGGAGAGGAGAGGCGTGGGTCGCAGGCTCGAGTCCGCGCTGGGGGTCTTGAACGGCCTGGTCGGGGACTACCTCGCCGCGACCGGCAACGGTCTCGCCACGCCGATGGAGCTCCTGGCGGACGGGGCGCCGCTCGAGCTCGAGCGGGCGGCGCTGGCGCGGGCCTGCCCCGCCCAGACGCGGCGGCTGGCGCTGCTGGTGCACGGCCTGATGTGCACCGAGCAGGTTTGGCGGCCCTCACCGGCCGGCGCCGGCGGCGAGCGGCAGGACTACGGCGCGCTCCTCGAGCGGGACCTCGGCTACTGGCCGCTCTACCTCCGCTACTCGAGCGGCCGGCCAATCGTCGCCAACGGCCGCGACCTCGCCCAGCTGCTCGAGGCCCTGGTCTCGGCTTCCCCGGCGCCGCTGGAGGAGATCCTGCTGGTCGGCCACAGCATGGGCGGGCTGGTGGTGCGGAGCGCCTGCGAGGCGGCCAGGGAGCGGGGTCTGCGCTGGCTGCCGCGGCTGCGGCGGGTGGTCTTCCTCGGCACGCCCCACCACGGCGCCCCGCTCGAGCGTTTCGGGCGGGCGGTCGCCGCCGTCCTGCGGGCCACCGGCGACCCCTGCGCCGAGGCCGTGGCCCAGCTCGGCGACCTCCGCAGCGCC
>CAYTJW010001115.1:0-2073 GCA_964438135.1 uncultured Thermoanaerobaculia bacterium | reverse complement strand
CCGGCGCCCGGGTGCACGTGGTCCACCTCGGCTCGGGCCAGGCGCTCGACCTGGTGGCCGCGGCGCGGCGAGCCGGCCTGCCGATGTCGGCCGAGACCTGCCCCCACTACCTCGAGTTCACCGCCGACGACCTCGAGCGCCTCGGCGCGACCCTCAAGACCGCGCCGGTGGTCAAGGCGGCGGCCGACCGCGACCGGCTCTGGCGCGGCCTGGCGGAGCGGGACCTGGCCTTCGTCACCACCGACCACGCCGCCGGCCAGTGGCCGGAGGAGAAGCACACCGGCTCGTTCTGGACCGACTACGGCGGCGTGCCGGGGGTCGAGCTGCTCCTCCCCTACCTCCACTCCGAGGGGGTCTGCACCGGCCGCATCACCGTCGAGCGCCTGGTCGAGGTGACCGCGACCGCGCCGGCGCGCTTCTTCGGCGTCCACCGCCGCAAGGGGCGCCTCGACCCCGGCTTCGACGCCGACTTCGTGGTGCTCGACGACCACGAGACCTGGACCGTGCGGGCGGACCGCCTGCACAACCTCAACCGCTACACCCCGCTCGAGGGGCGCACCCTGACCGGCCGCGTCCGCGCCACCTACGTTCGCGGCCAGTGCGTCTTCCGCCGCGCGAGCGACGGCAGCGAGATGTTCGGCCCCGCCGGCGTCGGCCAGTGGGTGCGGCGGGAGGGGGGGTAGGCGCCGGCCGGCCGGGCGGGGAGGCCGACGGCTGGGCCTCGTGCGGCGGTCCGGTCGCCCTGCCTCAGAGGCGGGGACGATCGAGCCGGGCCGCGCCCCTCCGCGACCCACGGCACGTCCAGCGCTGCCCGTCATTCCGGGGTGGTCGGGCGGGCGCGCCCGGGCGGGGAATCCCGCGCGGCGAGGGAGGCCGCCTCGGCCAGGAGACGCAGACCGCTGTGGCACGAGAGGTCAGCCGACCTGGGTCCCCTCGCGCGCGGCCAGCGGAGTCGCCCCCGTCGCACCCGGAATGGTGCTCGTCACACCGTCCCGCCGTCGCCGCCCCCGGGGAGCTCGCACACCTTGGTCGTGCCGCCCTGTACACCGAGTCTCCCGTGTGGCGGTCCGCCCGGTCTCGCCAGGCGAACCCCGTCATTCGAGGCGACCCACAACGGCGGCATGGCGCGGCTGGCACCCTGCCGTCGAGCCACTGCTCGACTCCACGCTCACCCGACCCATCCTCCCAACTCCCCGCAGCCCGGCACCGGCTGAGGATGACCGTGAGGAGGGGAGCGCGCCGCGAGAAGGCGACCTACCGTAGGGTCCGCAGCGCTCGAACGCTCTTCATCCGCTCGAAGTCCTCGTCATCGTGGAGGAGAGCGCCGTCGACCTCCAGCACGAGCTGGGCGATGAGGCAGTCGACCGAGCTGCGGATCGTGACCCCGCGCCGCCGGCAGTCGAAGAAGATCCGCGCCGCCTCGACGTGGCTCGACCACGGATCGGACGGCAGCAGCACCTCCTGCGTCTCGAGGTAGGAGTGCAGGAGCTTCCACTCCCGCCTGTCCTTTGCCCCTTGCAGCAGCTCCTGGCAGCAGATCACCGGGATGGCGAACGGCGTCCCGGTGCGCTCGAGCTCCTGCAACCGCTCGGTGGCCGCGGTTGCCCGGCCGCGGAACAGGTCGACCAGGACCGAGGTGTCGACCGCGATCACTGCCGGCCCTCGCGCAGCGACTTGTGGTCGAAGCCGGGGTAGAACTCGATCCGGCCCTGGAGGTCGAGCAGGCTCTTGCGCCTGCGACTGGCGATCAGCGTGCGGAGCGCCTCCGCGACCAGGGCGCGCTTCGTGCGGATGCCGGTAATGCGCTGCGCCTCGGCCACCAGATCGTCCTCGAGCACGATGTTGGTTCGCATCGCTCCTCCCGCCGGCAGAATACACCATCCAGGGCGCATGAAGGTACACAAACCAGTGCCGGGCTCATCGGTGCCAGACGACCCCGACGATCGTGGTCCGTGGTCGGGGGGGGCCGCCACGGGGTGTCGCGAGGCCGACGAGGTCGCGACGGCCGAGGTGCGTCGCGCGCGAGGCGCCGACGCGAGGCCCTGGGCCGCCCTCGACGGCACCGCGGCGGGG
>CAYTJW010001114.1:0-2077 GCA_964438135.1 uncultured Thermoanaerobaculia bacterium | reverse complement strand
CGACTCAACACCATGCGCTTTTTGTCGAACCGGCCAGCTCAAAAATGCCGGTTTTATGGATGGGCACTAATTCTCACATGGTAACGTTGATCTTGACCACAATCACACCCCTTAGGCAACTGCTGCCGGCGGTGGACCCCGCCAGCTACCTCGGCCTGGACGTGGACGCACCGGCCGTCCGCTGGTGCCGGCGCCACCTGCCGGGCGAGTACCGGCTGGCCGGCGAGCGGCCGCCGCTCGACCTGGCCGGCGGCGGCGTCGACGTGGCGGTGGCGGTCTCGGTCTTCACCCACCTCGACGCCGATGGCGAGGCGGCGTGGCTCGCGGAGCTGCACGGCCTGCTGGCGCCGGGCGGGGTGCTGCTGGCCACCACCCACTCGCCGTCCCTGACCTGGGAGCGGCCCGACCTCGGTGCCGGGCAGCTGGCGGAGCTCGCGGCCACCGGCACCCTGTTCGTGCCCGGCGCCGGGCGCTTCAACTCCGCCTCCGCCTTCCACGCCCGCGCCTACCTGGAGCGGCAGTGGTCGGGCCGGCTGCGCCTGCTCTCCTTCGCCGAGCACGGCCTGGCCGGGTATCAGGACGTCTCGGTGTGGGCGAGGGAGGGTTGAGGCGTCGCCGGTGACCGCCCGGCGAAGCGCTGCACGACGGTGGCGGTGACCAGGTCGCCGGTGACGTTGAGCACCGTCCGGCACATGTCGAGCAGGCGGTCGACGCCGAGGATGATGGCGATCCCCTCCGGCGGCACGCCGACCATCCCCAGGACCATCATCAGGAGCGGCAGCGAGCCGCCCGGGATGCCGGCCGTGCCGACGGCGGTCAGCACCGACAGCAGCACCACCAGCAGCTGGCTCGACAGCGCCAGGTGGACCCCGAACACCTGGGCCAGGAACAGCACCGTGGCGCCCTCGTACAGGGCGGTGCCGTTCATGTTCATGGTCGCGCCGAGGGGCAGCACGAAGCCGGCCACCTGCGGCTCCAGGCCGACCTCCTCCTCGGCGACGCGGATGGTGGTGGGCAGGGTGGCGTTGGAGGACGAGGTGGTGAAGGCGGTGACCATCACCAGCCGGACCTGGCGGAAGAAGTCGGCCGGCCGGCGCCCGGCCACCAGCCGCAGCGCGAGGCTGTAGCCGACCACCTGGAACAGGGCCATGCTGGCGACCACCGCCAGCACGTACTGGCCGAGGCTGACGAGCAGCTGGAAGCCGAAGCGGGCGGTGACCGAGAAGATCAGGCAGGCCACGCCGTACGGGGCGAGGCGCATGACCAGGCCGATGATCGCCACCGTGACGTGGCCGAGGCTGTCGAGGAAGCGTACCATCGGCTCGGCCTTGTCGGCCGGCAGCGCGGTCAGGCCGATCCCGAGCATGAGGGCGAAGAAGATCACCGCCAGCATGTCGCCGCTGGCCGCGGCCGCGACCGGGTTGCGGGGCACGATCTTGACCAGCAGGTCGATCCCCAGCGTGGCGCTGGACAGACCGCCCGCCTCGCCCTTCTCGCCGCGGTAGGTCTCGAGCAGGCGCTCGGTGACCGTCGGGTCGAGGTTGCCGCCCGGGCGGGCGAGGTTCATCACCGTCAGGCCGAGGGTCGTCGACAGCGCCGTCAGGGTCAGGAAGCAGAGCACCGTGACCAGGCCGACCCGGCCCAGGCGCTCGAGGCTGCCGAGGCCCACCACCCCCAGCGCCAGGGTCGACAGGATCAGCGGGATGACCACCATGATCAGGCACGCGAGCCACATCCGGCCGAGCGGCTCGGTGCCGTAGTGGACCACCCGCTCGACCCAGGCGGCGCCGCCGGCGGCCAGGTTGACCGTCACCCCGGCCGCCGCGCCGGCGACGAGGCCGAGCAGGATCTTGCGGTGGAGCGGCATCCGCGGGACCGTAACACCGGCCCCGGGGCGTGTCAAAGCGGGGGGCGAGCCGCGCCACCCCGAGCTCGATCCGGTTGCCGGGGCCGAGTCGCCGCCGCCGGGGCGCCCGCGGGGTGTGCCGGGGACCCGCCTCGGCTACCCCGGCAGGGTGTCGGTGCGCACCGTCTGCGCCGGCGCCTCGTCGGGGGCCGGCGGCGGCGGGTTCGCGGG
>CAYTJW010001113.1:0-2077 GCA_964438135.1 uncultured Thermoanaerobaculia bacterium | reverse complement strand
GGCCAGCAGCACGTCGCCGGCAGCCAGACCGGCCCGGGCCGCGGCGCCGCCGGGCAGAGCCTGCTCCACCACCACCCCGGTCCACGCCTCGGCACCGAGGCCCGGGGCCGCGAGCGCCGCGAGCGCGAGAGCAGTCGCGAGCCGGGGCATGGCCCATTCTATTCTCAGCGCGCGCGGGGGCGCCCCCGATCGCGGGTCTGGGCGCGCCGGGGCGACGGCGCTATGCTCGAGCCGGGGGGAGCCCGTGGCGCCGGCCGCTACGGCGGTCTGCTGCCGGTCGGCCAGGCCTTCGTCGCCCCCACCGGCCACTGCCGCCTCCCCTTCCTGGTCGTCGCGCCGACCATGGAGCTGCCGGCCGACATCAGCGGCACCAGCAACGTCCTGGCCGCCACCCGGGCGGCGCTGCGCGCCGTGCTCGCCCACAACCGTCACGCCCGCGAGCACGGCGGACACCCCATCGCCGAGCTGCTGCTGCCGGGCATGGGCACGGGCGTCGGGGCCATGCACCCCTTCGTCGCCGCGGCGCAGATGCGGCGGGCGTTCGAGGCGGCCTTCCCGGAGTGAGGCGGAGGGCGGGACCCACGCCGGCTCGCGGTGGCAGGCGCGAGGTCGGCCGCTGCCGAGGCGACCCTCGGGCAGGGGGGGCAGTGGACAGGCGGGAGGCGGCGGTGCTACACAGGCCGCTGTGAGCACGGTCCACCTGGTGCCGCTCGACGCCGCCGCCGACGACGCGGCGGTCGAGGCCGCGGTCGAGGCGTTGTGGCACGCCGCCCACCTGGCCAGCGTCTTCTCCCCCCACGACCTGACCGCGCTCAAGCTGCACGTCGGCGAGCCCGGCTGCCGCACCTTCGTGCCGCCCTCGCTGGTCGCACCGCTGGTGCGCCTGGTCCGTGCGACCGGTGCCGACCCCTTCCTGACCGACACCTGCGTGCTCTACCGCAGCCCGCGCGACAACGCGGTCGGTCACTGCCGGGTCGCCCACGCGCACGGCTTCACCCCGGAGCGGGTCGACGCGCCCTTCATCCCGGCCGACGGGCTGACCGGTGCGAGCGACGTCGAGGTGGAGGTGGGCGGCCGCCACCACCGGCACGCGGCCATCGCCGCCGCCATCGTCCAGGCCCGCTCGCTGCTGCTCCTGTCGCACGCCACCGGCCACCTCGGCACCGGCCTCGGCGCCGCGCTCAAGAACCTGGGGATGGGCTGCGCCTCGCGCCGCGGCAAGCTCCGCCAGCACCACGGCCAGCCGCCGCGCGTCGACCCCCGCCGCTGCACCGCCTGCGGCGTCTGCGCCGCCTGGTGCCCGGCCGGCGCCATCACCGTGGCGCGCCACGCCGTCATCGACCGCTCCACCTGCATCGGCTGCGGCGGTTGCATCACCTCCTGCCGCGAGGACGCGATCCGCTTCGCCTGGGGCGTCGCCGGGCTCGAGCTGCAGGAGCGCATCGTCGAGCACGCCGCGGCCGTGGTGCGGGCCAAGGCCGGCAAGCTGGCCTGCGTCACCGTCGTCCGCCAGGTGACGCGGGACTGCGACTGCATGGGCACGGCCCAGAAGCCGTTGCTGCCGGACATCGGCCTGCTCGCCTCGACCGACCCGGTGGCCGTCGACCAGGCGGTCCTCGACCTGGTGCGCGAGCGCGCCGGCCGCAGCCTGGAGTCGATGTCGCACCCCGAGCTCGACGCCGGGCACCAGGTGCGCTACGCCGAGTCCCTGGGGCTCGGCAGCCAGCGCTACGAGCTGGTCACCGTCGGCGCCTGACGGTCGCGACGGCTCGGCCGCGGGCTCACTCGCGCCCGCCGCGGGCGAGCGCCCGCTCGAGGTCGCGCAGGCACGGCCGCAGCACCCGCTCGATGCCGCCGGCGACGGTGAGGGGCGCGTACTCGAGGCGCTCGTTGAGGAGCGACTCGGGCGGCACGCCGTCCTCGAGGTCGACGACCGTCAGGGTCAGCCGCGCCTGGTGGGCCATGTCCTCCCCCGCTGCCGAGGACAGCGTCCGGCCGCCCAGGTACTCGGCGCGGACCAGGACCAGGGTGTCGGCCAGGGGGCGCAGCGCCTCGAGGAGGTCGCGGCTCAACGGGC
>CAYTJW010001112.1:0-2077 GCA_964438135.1 uncultured Thermoanaerobaculia bacterium | reverse complement strand
AACCCGAAACGCGCTTCTCAGCCGGAACCACGCGGTTCTACACAGCCGCCGACAACCCCGACTCACCCGTCTGTGGCTCTCTCTCTGTCACGGTGGTATCCCGCGTGGTATCCACCCCGCGCTCGAGGTCGCCGAGCGACGAGCTCGCCGCGGTCGCCCGCAGGGCGTCCCTGATTCCCTCCACGTCCGCCCCAAAGTAGCGCCGCTCGACCATGCTGACGCGGTCGCCGAGCAGGTCCGCCACCGCCTTCGCCGAGGCGCCGGCGAGGTGGGTCGCCCGGCTGTGGCGCAGGCAGCAGAGCCGGGCCCGGGGCGGGGACGAGCACATGCCGCGGTCAGGTGAGTCGGCGGCGGGAGACGAAGTCCCCCTGGCGGAGAACCTCGACCTTCTTCCCGGCCTTGATGACGACGACGAACGGGGCTCGTCTGGTGTCGAGGGTGTTGCGCAACCGCATCTTCACGGCGGTGAGCCGCACCACGACCTCGTCGAGCGTGCGGCAGCTGGACCGCGGGCGGCGGAGGCCGGGCCCGCGCGCCGGCCAGGGCACCCGAGGCCGAGGTGGACCAGGTCGAGGGCGAGACCTCGCGCCCCGTGGACCGTCGTCTCGAGAAGCGGGTCGACCGCTGAACGAGGCGCGCGCGACCTCAGTTGAGGCGCTCGCGCTCGACCTCGGTCAGGGCCTCGCGGCCCTCGAGGCGCGCGTAGACCGCATCCAGCACGGCCACGTAGCGGTCGGCGAGCGATGGGGTCTCGAGCAGCTCCTGCCTGCGCGCGGCGGGCAGCTCGAGCGCCTCGCAGGCGAGGGCCTGGAGCTGGGTGTCGGTGGCGTCGTCCGCCGGTCGGGCGACGGCGACCTGGGCCACGCCGTCGCCGCCCGCGAGCTCCGGCAGGAGGCGGCGCAGCTCGCCGCGCAGCGGCGCGAGGCGGGCCGAGCCGGGCCCGTCGTCGGCGCCCGCCAGGACCTCGACCCGGGCCTGCCGGTAGGGGGTGTCGGCGGCGAGCTCGGAGGCGATGCGGAACGGCTCCAGGCCGACCAGCCAGAGCAGGTAGCGCCCGTCCTCGAGCTCGACGTGGCGGACGACGAAGCCGAGGCAGCCGACGGCAGCGAGCGGCGGCGCCCCGGCCTGCGCGTCCTCGTGGCCGGGGGCGATGGCGACCACGCCGATGACCCGCTGGGCCGCCAGCGCGTCACGGGTCATGGCCCGGTAGCGGGGCTCGAAGACGTGCAGGGGGAGCAGCTCGCCGGGCAGCAGGACGGTGGCCGGCAGCGGGAAGAGCGGGATCACGTCCGGCACCAGCAGGCTCGCGTCCTGTCCGTCGGCGGTGGTGGCTTTGGCCTCGGCCCACATGGTCGGTCCCCTCCCGCACGCCTCAACGCGGGCGGCGCCGCGCCTGTTCCAGGCGCCGGCGCGGGCGGTGGGTGGTCGGGGGGAGCTGACGGCTGACCGCTGGCCGCTGGCCGCCTCACGTCAGCCGCTTCACCTGCATCGAGAACTCGAACTGCACCGCCCCGACCTGGATGATGTCGCCCGGCACCAGGCGCCGCACCCGCACCCGCTCGTGGTTGACCAGGGTGCCGTTGGTGGTCTCGAGGTCGACGACGAAGAACTCGCCGTCCTTGGGCACGATGCGGAAGTGCTGGGCGCTGACCGTGGGCTCGTCGACCTGCAGGCTGTTGACGCCGGGCGCCCGGCCGACGGCGAAGACCTGGTCCTTGGGCAGGGGGTAGGTGCGCGACGAACGCCCGCGCTGGCGGGCGACCAGCACCGGCTGCTCGTCCAGCACCAGGGTGTTCTCGAGGCCGGCGAGGCCGGGCGGCATGGGCGCGCGCCGGAACACCTCCGGGTCCAGGCCGCCGTCGTCGCTCGCCACCGGCACGACCGGCGCCGCCACCTGCTGGCCGCGCGCCGCCTCCTCCAGCTCGCTCAGCTGGCAGTGGCCGCAGCTCCCCTCCCACGGCTCGAGGGTGGAGCCGCAGCGCTCGCACACCCGCTGCTCGGGCGCCGCGCGGCGGCGCAGGGCGAGCCACAGGGCCACGGCCGCCGCCAGGCCGATGGCGGCGACGACCGGCAGCAG
>CAYTJW010001111.1:0-2078 GCA_964438135.1 uncultured Thermoanaerobaculia bacterium | reverse complement strand
GACCGCAACAACCGCCTCCTCGCCGCGGCTGCGGGGCGCATCGGCCGCCGCCAGCCGGAGCTGGCCGGGGCGCTCGCGCGCTACCTCGAGGGCCAGCGCGTGGAGTGCGAGCGGCTCGAGACCTCGCTCGCGCCGGTGCTGCTGCTGGTCCGTCGGGGTGGCGGGTAGGGCGGTTCGCAGCCGCGGAGGCCTCGCCGACGGCGAGACCGCGCCGGCACCCCTCGGCCACGGCCGCGCCGCCGCCCGGCTCAGTCCACGGTCACGGGGAGGCTGGCCAGGACCAGGGCCGAGCGGCCGGCGGGGCGGTCGAAGGCGGCGACGAAGCGCTCCTCGCGGACGATCTTGGTGGTGAGGGCGCGGTCGTCCTCGGCGTCCACGGTCAGGACGACCATCGTCTCGTCCTCGGGGAAGGCCTTCTCCGTGGCCAGGGCCTTGGGGAGGTTGAGCTCGCCGGGGGGGCCACTCGCGGCCCGTGCACAGGCCCTCGACCAAGGCGACGTCCTCCTCCTGCCGGCGACGGCCTCGCCGCTCTGCCACGCGTCGGCGAGCCGCTGACCCCGGCCCGGCTGAGCGCTCAGCGCCCCGGGCCGGCGCAGGCGGCGATGTCGGTGCGGAGCTGCCCCGGCCAGGCGGCGAAGGGCCCCGCGGGGTCGAGGCGGCCCTCGGCCGCGCGCGCGTCGCGCGTCGCGAGCCCCCGGCGCCACTGCTCGACCGCGGCCGCGCAGTCGCCCGCGGCGCGTGCGGCCTCGCCCAGCTTGTAGCGGCTGACGACCTCGTCGGTGCGGGCGACGAGGTTGTCGGGGTGCTCCGCGGCGAGGGCGGAGGACAGCTCCAGGCTGCGGCCGTAGGCGGCCGCGGCCGCGGCGTTCTGGCCCAGGGCGAGGCGGCAGTCGCCGATGCGGTTGTGGCACGCGAACAGGTCGCGACGCGCCTCGGCGTTGGCCGGGTTGAGGGCGAGCAGACGGCGGGTGATGGCGGCGGCCTCCTCGATGTGGGCGAGGGCCTCGGCCGGCCGGCCGTGGTGGCTCTCGAGGTCGCCCTGGGCCCACAGGACGACGAGCAGGTCGCGCTGGTGCTGGCCGTTGGTCGAGTCGGCCTCGACCATGGCGCGCGCCACCCGGGCGGCGCGGTCGAAGAGGCGGCGCGCCCCGTCGGCGTCGCCGAGGTCGCCCTTGACGTCTGCCAGGGAGGTGGCGGCGAGGCCGACGTTGCGCTCGAGGTCGGGGTCGGCGGGGTGGCGGGCCGCGAGCTCGCCGGCCCGAGTCAGCGCCAGCTCGTAGCGGCGCTCGCTCTCCTCGAGCTGCCCCTGCTCGTACGCCACGTCGGCCCTCCGCAGCAGGGCGCTGACCAGGAGGCGGGCGGTCTCCAGCTCCCCGCGGCCCTCGCCGTCGAGCGCGGTGGCCATCTCGAGCGCCCGCTGGTAGCTGTCGGCGGCGGCGGTCAGGTCGCCCTGGTCGAGGGCGACGTCGCCCAGGGACAGGGCGAGACGGGCGCCCTGCCGGCGGAGGTCGACGGCGGGGTCGCGGGCGGCGGCCGCGGCGAGGAGGTCCTGCGCCCGCAGGTAGGACGCGCGCGCCGCCGCGAGGTCGCCGAGACGGTAGTTGTGGAGGATGTCGCCCAGCAGCTCGTGAGCGGCGGCGAGCTCCTGCGGGGGGACCCCGTCGAGGGACTCGAGCATGGCCAGGGCGCGGCGCTGGTGGTCGAGGGCGCGGTCGTTGCGGCGCGCCGCGGGGTAGAGCCGGGCGATGCTCTGGTGGGCCGCGACCAGCTTGCGGTCCGCCCCGCCGCTGTCGGGCATGGTCGCGATCACCTCCTCCAGGCCGGCGACCGCCCGGCCGAGCAGGCTCTCGCGCAGCTCCTGCATGGCCGGCCGGTCGCGCAACCGCAGGTCGACCTCGAACACCAGGGTGTCGAGGGTGCGCAGCGCGATGTCGCGCTGGGCGCTGGCCAGCTGCTCGGCCCGGGCGACGCGGCTCCGCTCGCGGCTGACGGCGGCCAGGCCGGCCGCCAGGCTGAGGACCAGGGCGGCGGCGAGACCCAGGGCGACGCGGGTCAGGAGCCGGGTGCGCCGGCGGCGG
>CAYTJW010001110.1:0-2078 GCA_964438135.1 uncultured Thermoanaerobaculia bacterium | reverse complement strand
GAGGACGTTGCGCAGGTCCCGGAGCTGGTCGGTGGCGAGGCCGCCCGCGAGGTCGGCGTGGCCGGGGCGCGGCGCCGTCACCGCCCGCCGCGCCGCCGCCACGGGGTCGACCTGCCACGGGTCCATGACGGCCGCCCAGTTGGCGAAGTCGCGATTCGTGACCTGCAGCACCAGCGGCCCGCCCAGGGTGACCCCGCCGCGCAGGCCGCCGCACACCTCGACCCGGTCCTGCTCGATGCGCTGGCGGGAGCCGCGGCCGAAGCCGTGCTGGCGCCGGGCGAGCCAGCGGTCGACGGCGGCGCGGTCGACCTCGAGGCCGGCCGGCAGACCCTCCAGCACCGCGGTCAGGCGGGGGCCGTGGGACTCGCCGCCGGTGAGCAGGCGCAGCCGTGCCACCGGCAGAGGATACGACACGGTCGGGCCGCTGGCCAGGGTGGTGGTACCATTCGCCAATGCAGCGGATCGCGACCTCGCTCGCCGTCGCCGCCGCCGTGGCCGCCGTGGCCGTGGCGGCGCCTCCCGAGCCGGTCCGCCGGCAGCGGCTGACCCTGCTCCACACCTCCGATGTCCACGGGGCGGTGCTGCCGGTCGACGACCTCACCGGCCAGCCGGCCGGCGGCTGCCTCGCCCAGGTGGCGACCCTGGTCGAGGGGGTGCGCAGGGAGGCCACCAACCCGGTGCTGGTGCTCGACTCCGGCGACGCCATCCAGGGCACGCCGCTGGAGCAGTTCGGCCACGTCGAATGGGGCGAGCCGAGCCCCACCATCGCCGCCATGAACCGGATCGGCTACCAGGCGATGGCGATCGGCAACCACGAGTTCAACTACGGCCTCGAGGTGCTGGGCCGGGCCGAGCGCCAGGCCACCTTCCCCTTCCTCGCCGCCAACGTCCTGGAGGAGGAGAGCGGCCGGCTGCCCTTCCGGCCGTACGTGGTGCTCGAGGCCGGCGGGCTGCGGGTCGGGGTGCTCGGGCTGGTGACCCCCAACATCCCCGGCTGGGAGCAGCCGGAGCACTACCGCGGTCTCGTGTTCGACGCCATGGACTCGGCGGCCCGGCGCTGGGTCGAGGAGCTCGAGGGTCGCAGCGACCTGGTGGTGGTGCTGGCCCACACCGGCTTCGAGCGGTCCCCCGAGGACGGCTCCGAGGTGGCGAGCGCCGACCCGGGCGAGGACTACGCCTGGCGGCTGGCCCAGGTCGAGGGCGTGGACGTCCTCCTCACCGGCCACACCCACCGCAGCACCCCGCCGCGGCGGTTGGGGGCGGCGATCGTGTCCCAGCCCGGCAGTCGGGGACGCTACGTCACCCGCATCGACCTCGAGCTCGAGCAGCACCAGGGGGTCTGGCGGGTGGTGTCCTTCGCGGGCGACAACCTGCCCACCCGGGACCTCGCCCCGGACGCGGCGGTGGTGGCCGCCACCGAGGACCTGCGCGCCCGCGTCGCGGCGGTTCTCGACCGCCGCGCCGGCACCGCCACCGCGCCCCTGTCGGTCGGCGGCTGCCGCCTCGCCGACTGCGCCGCCCTCGACCTCGTCCACGCGGCCCAGCTGGACGCGTCGGCGGCCGACCTGTCCCTGGCCGCGATCCTGTCCGACCGGACCCCCGACCTGCCGGCCGGCCCGGTCACCTGGCGCTGGGTCCACTCCCTCTACGTGTACCCCAACGCCCTGGTGGTGCTGCGCCTCGACGGCCGTCAGGTCAAGGAGGTGCTCGAGCACGCGGCGCTGTACTACGACGGCCTGGAGTGCGCGGTCCCGGGCGGCGGCTGCCGGCTCGCGAGCGACCCCCGCATCCCGCACTACAACGTCGACTCGATGCAGGGCGTGAGCTACCGGGTCGACCCCACCCGGGACGAGGGGGACCGCATCCGCGACCTCCGCTACCGCGGCCGGCCGGTGGCCCCCGACCAGGGCTTCACCCTGGCGCTGAACAGCTACCGCGCCTCGGGCGGGGGCGGCTACCCGCACCTGGCCGCCGCCCCGGTGGTGTGGCGCAGCTCGGTCCCGGTCACCGACCTGATCGCCGACTTCCTCGCCCGCCACGACCCGTTCGAGCCGCTCGCCGACGGCAACTGGCGGGTG
>CAYTJW010001109.1:0-2082 GCA_964438135.1 uncultured Thermoanaerobaculia bacterium | reverse complement strand
GGGCCGTGGCCCGCTCGCGGCTCATCGCCCGCTTCCCGTTCGTGCGCGCGGTGGCCCTCTCCGGCACCCTCTCCAAGGGGGTTCTCGCCGAGGGGGACGACGTCGACTTCCTGGTCGTGACCGCGCCCGGCCGGGTCTGGCTGTGCCGCACCCTGCTGATGGGCTTCAAGCGCCTGGCGCTGGCCAACTCCCACCGCCGCTTCTGCGTCAACTACCTGCTCGCCGCCGACCACCTCCAGGTCCCGGACCGCAACCTCTTCACGGCCATGGAGCTCGCGTGGCTGCTGCCGACCGTGGGCGCCGACGCCTACCGGCGGCTGGTGGCGGCGAACGGCTGGGTCGGCGACCTCCTCCCCGGCTGGCGCCCGCGCTCGGCCGACGGCGTGGCCGAGGTCAGCCCCCCGCCCGTCGCGCGCCTCGTCGAGGCGGTCCTCGCCGGCCGGCGCGGCGACCGCCTCGACCGGCTCTGCCAGCGCCTGATCGAGCGCCGCAACCGGCGCCGCTACCGGCACCTCGAGCCGGCGGTGTACGAGCAGGCGCTGCGCTCCGACCGGCACGTCTCCAAGCACCACCCGGGCGCCTTCCAGCACCGCGTCCTGGCGCGCCACGACGAGCGGCTGCGCGCGTTCGCGGCCGCGCACGGGCTGGACCTCGCCGGCGAGGGCCGACCATGAGCCAGCGGGTCCTCTTCACCCACTCCTTCTTCCTCCGCTTCGACCACAAGCAGTGGCGGACCGGCCGGGCGTACCCGCCGCTCGCGACCCTCTACGCCATGGCCTACCTGCGGTCGCTGGGGCACGAGGTCGCCCTCCACGACACCACCTTCGAGAGCTCCCCGGACGGGCTCGCGGACGCCATCCGGCGCCACCGGCCGGAGGTGGTGGCGGTCTACGACGACGGCTTCAACTGGCTGACCAAGATGTGCCTGTCGCGCATGCAGGAGGCCGCGTTCGCGATGATCCGCACCGCCCGGGCGGCCGGGTGCCGGGTGGTGGTGTGGAGCTCGGACGCCTCCGATCACCGTCGCCGCTACCTGGAGCAGGGGGCCGAGGCGGTCATCCTCGGCGAGGGCGAGCTGACCCTGGCCGAGACGGTGGCGGCCCTCGCCGGCGGGGGCGACCCGGGCCAGGTCCTGGGCGTGGCCGTCCTGCGCGGCGGCGAGGTGGTGGAGACCGGGCCGCGGCCGCCGCTCGACGACCTCGACCGGCTGCCGCGGCCGGCCTGGGACCTGGTCGACCTCGCCCCGTACGAGTCGTTCTGGCGGCGGCGGCACGGCCACTGGTCGCTCAACCTGGTCTCCACCCGCGGCTGCCCCTACGCCTGCTCGTGGTGCGCCAAGCCGATCTACGGCCGCCACTACGCCGTGCACTCCCCCGAGCGGGTGGTCGACGACCTGCTCTGGCTCAAGGGACGGCACCGCTTCGAGCACTGCTGGTTCGCCGACGACGTCTTCGGCCTGCGCGCCGACTGGGTCGAGCGCTTCGCCGCGCTCGCCGCCGACCGCGGCCTCCGGCTGCGCGCCGCGGTCCAGCCCCGCGCCGACCTGCTGGCGCGGCCGGGGGCCGTCGACGCCCTGGCGCGCTCGGGCGTGGAGACGGTGTGGATGGGGGTCGAGTCCGGCTCGCAGCGGATCATGGACGCCATGAACAAGGGGCTGCGGCTGGAGCAGGTGGTCGAGGTCACCCGCCGGCTCAAGGCGCGCGGCATCCGGGTCGCCTACTTCCTGCAGCTGGGCTACCTGGGCGAGGAGCGGCGCGACATCGACCTGACCCTGCGGCTGGTGCTCGACGAGATGCCGGACGAGATCGGCGTCTCGGTGTCGTACCCGCTGCCGGGCACCCCCTTCCACGACCGGGTCGCGCGCGAGCTCGGGGCGAAGACCAACTGGTCGGACTCCGACGACCTCGCCCTCATGTACCGCGGCACCTACTCCTCCGCCTTCTACCGCTGCCTGCACCGCTACATCCACCGCCGCTTCCAGACCCGGCGCGGCCTGCTCGCCCTGGCCGAGCTGGCGCGCGCCCCCTGGCGCGCCACGCCGCGCGCCCTGCGCACCGTCGCCGCCACCGCGGTGCACGCGCC
>CAYTJW010001108.1:0-2087 GCA_964438135.1 uncultured Thermoanaerobaculia bacterium | reverse complement strand
GAGGTCGTTGCGCTCCATGCACTCCCAGTAGCGCTCCAGCACCTCCTGGGGGTACTCGGCCTGGGCCGAGGCCCCGGTCGGGACGACGGCCGCCGCGGCCACGCAGATCGCCAGCACCAGCTTGCTCATGCTCCAGTCCTCCATGCGTCCCCGCTCGTCGCGGCCGGCGGGTCGGCACCCCGCTCGACCCCCCTCATGACGGCCGGGGCGCCCGCCGCGAGGGCGGGCACGACCGTCGACCGGGGGCGCAGTATAGCAGCGCCGGGACCGCAGTGGGAGCGGTCGGCGGGGCCTGACACGCGAAGGCCCCCGGTCGGGCCGGGGGCCTGGAGAGCGATCGGGCGGCGTGGCTCAGTTCACCGACGCGTCCCACGCCGACGGGTCGGCGGACTCGAAGCCGTCCTCGAACATGGGCGTGTAGACCGTCCAGCCGATGTCCTCGAACAGGGCCGGGGTGATGTCGACCTCGTCGAACGAACCCGGGGTGTCGTACGGCTCCATCAGCGCGTCCGGCGAGAACGTGGTGTTGAAGTGGTTGAGGGTCGAGCCCGGCTCGACCGTGGCCGGCGTGAACAGGGTCGGGTAGCCGGTGGCGGCGTGCACCCCCTCGGCGGTGGTCACGGTGAAGGAGCCGGGGAGGGGCAGGGTCGGCCGGACGGTGTTGCCGTCGTTCTGGCCGATCGAGATGGCGGGGATGTTGACCATGTGGCCGACGGCGCCCGGGCCCATCCGCAGCAAGGCGGTGCCGCCCGTGTTGTTGGCGACCACCGCGCCGGCGGCCCCCGCCTGCTGCGCGTACCAGACCTTGAGGCCGAACTCGCAGGTGCCGCGGTCGATGAAGGCGATGTTGCCGGGGGTGAACCCGACCAGCGGGGCGCAGGCGAAGGTCGGCGTGGCGGTGCCGTCGTTGACCAGCTCGAGGGTGCCGGCGGTGCCGTTGACCTCGCCCCAGGCGCCGCCGAAAGCGGCGCCGTAGGCGGCGTAGGTGCCGGCGTCCATCACCAGGCTGGAGTTGTAGGCCCAGAGGTACTCCTCGGAGGCGGCCCGGGTGAGGGGGGCGTCCCAGACCACGTTGTTCGGGTTCTTGGCCGAGGCGATGCGCTGGGCGTTGGTCATCTGGTTCCAGTGCAGGGCGACGGTGGTGTCGTAGATGTACAGGGTCCAGATGTCGGGGATGCCGCTCATGAGCGTGCCGGTCTGGTAGTTGGCGTAGCTCTTGAAGCCGAGGCCGTGGGCCATCTCGTGCAGCAGGGTGGGGTAGAGGTGGTACTGGTTGCCGGGGACGCCGTCGACCCCGTAGTACCAGCCGAGGCCGCCGAGGCAGTTGGGGTCGTCGTCGATGGCGCTGTTGTAGTAGGTGATGATGTCGGCCTGGGCGGCCGACAGGTCGTAGCCGGCGAGTGAGTTGGCCAGGGCCGGGTGGTACCAGGTGTTGCTGACCGGGGCGTTGGGGAAGTTGCGGATCGCGTACGGGGTCGTCGACGCGCCGAGGACGCCGGAGTCCGGGTAGCACTCGAGCGGGTCGAAGCTGGCCTCGATCCGGATCTCGACCGGGCTGTAGAGGAGCGAGCCCCACTGGTCGGCGGCGGCCTGGAAGCAGTAGAGCCGCTGCTCGCCGAGGGTGGTGCCGGGGTTGCCGCCGACCGGGCTCACCACGGTCGGGTCGTTGAAGCCCTCGCCGGCGCCGTCGGTGTTGACGATGGTGACAGTGGCGGCGAGCGCCGCCGAGGCGGCCAGGAGGAGGGCCGAGAGAACGGACAGGGTGGTGCGTCGCATGGCGGGCCTCCTCACTGCGCCACCGGGACCAGGCCCGGGTCGGGCTCGGCCGGCGGCGGGGCAGGCTCCCCGCCGAGGTCGAGGTAGCCGAGGGCGAGCGACGGGAAGCGGCCGTCGAGGAGGACCATGATCGAGCCGTCCGCGAGCTCGACCTCCTCCAGCCCCTCGTCCGACCAGCTGTAGGCCTCGGCGATGGCCGCCATCAGCCGCTGGCGCTGCTCGGCGGTCGGGGTCGAGGTCGGCCGGCCGGTCGCGGGGTCGCGGAAGGCGACCCGGGCCGAGACCGCGGGCGCCGTCGCGACCTCGGTGGC
>CAYTJW010001107.1:0-2097 GCA_964438135.1 uncultured Thermoanaerobaculia bacterium | reverse complement strand
CACGGTCGGGGCCGGGCTGGGTGAGGGGACGGGCTGCGAGCGGGCCGCGCGCAACCCGGCCTGGACCCGCCGCTCGAGCGGGTCGAGGCGCTCCGCCGCGGCGACCCCGGCCGCGCGGGACAGGCGCAGGTGGCGTTCCGCCTCCTCCCACCGCCCCAGCTCGGCCAGGCAGCGCGCCAGGTGGAGGTGGGGGTCGTAGTCGAAGACGTAGTCGTCGCCGTAGGTGCGGATGCGCTGCCGGGGGGTGGGCTCGAGCTCGGCGGCGGCGGACAGCGCATCGACCGCCCCCTGCCACCGCCCCTGCCGCTCCAGGCGCAGGCCCTGCCGGTAGTGCTCGTACCAGGTCTGCGCGGCCTCGACCGGCGCGAGCGCGGCGGCGCAGGCCAGCAGCACCGCCGTCACGGCCGTGGCGCTACGACCCACCGTCGTCCCCCGCGGGCTCCGGACCGACGAACAGGAAGCGGGCCGCGCGCTGCAGCGACTCGCGCGACACCTGGTAGAGGACCGACACGAACACGCGGTGCTCCAGGCGATCGGTGGCGCCGAAGTAGAGGTGCTCCGGGTCGTCCGAGACGATGACCCGCGGGTCGATGAGCCGGACCTCGACCGCCTCGGTCCGGCGCAGCTGGTAGGCCAGGTCGAAGCTCAGCGGGCCGCGCCGCACGCCGACGCCGAGCGAGCAACCGTCGCTCGAGGGCGCGGGCTCCGGCGCCGTGAACAGGCCCACCGGGCGGTCCTCGCGGAAGTAGCCGGCGCGCAGGGCGACGACGGTGCGGCCCGCGAACAGGTGCAGCTCGGTGCCGAACCGCCACTCGTCGCCGTCCTCGGTCGTCGACTCCCCTGGCGGGGCGAGGTCGAAGAAGTTGACCCCCTCGTCGGGCTCGGGGCCGATGCCCTCGAGCAGCATCTCGCTCCAGGCGAAGCGGGCGTAGTCGACCGTCACCCGCCAGGTGTCGGCGGGCTTGGCCGCGAGGCCGAGGGTCCAGGACTCCGGCCAGGCGAGGCCCAGGTCGCCGGTGGGCACCGGGTCGACGTCCGGGACCAGGTTGGTGCCGGTGACCTCCTCCTCGAAGCCGAGGTCGGCGTCGAAGGCGGAGCGGTAGTGCAGCCCCAGGTTGAGGTAGCGGTAGTCGAGCAGCAGCCCGCCGTTCCAGCTCCAGCCGGACAGGTCGCTCGAGTAGTCGTAGCCGAGGTACCACCGCTCGCCCCGCGCGAGGTCGTCCACCTGAGTGAGGCTGGAGAAGCTCCAGGCGCCGTCCCAGCGGTTGAGGGAGAGCCCGAGCGACAGGCGCGGCGTCACGCGGTAGGCGCCTGCCAGCGACCAGGTGCCGATGGAGCCCTCCTGCTCGAGGCGCTGGTCGAATCGGGCCGCCGGCGACCCGCCGCGCTCGCCCTCGAGCTGCCACCGCGCGTCGAGGCCGAAGTCCACCTGCCGGTGGTAGGAGAGCTGCAGGCAGAGGTTGCGCTCGGCCACCTCCAACGGCACCGTGAAGGCCGCGAAGTTGAGGTCCCAGGAGCCCCAGCTGGCCTCGGCCGGGCCGACCAGGATCGGGTCCTCCGGCTCGCCGTTCCGGGTCCACTCCAGCTCCTCGGAGGCGCCGCGGTGGGCCACCACCACCGACGCCTCCGGGACGACCAGGTAGGCGAGGCCGGCGGGGTTGAACGAGGCCGCCGAGGCGTCGTCGGCCAGGGCCGTGAAGGCGCCGCCCATGCCGGCGGGGCGGGCGCCGGCGCCGATCAGGGAGAAGCTGGGCCGGGACTGCTGGGCGACGATCAGGCCGAAGTCGTAGGCATCCTGCGCCGCCAGGGGGGCGGCGGACAGGAGCACGGCGGCGACCACGGCCAAGCGAGTGACGGTCATCGGCACCCCCGTCGGCGCGCCACGAGTCTAGCCGGATCCACCCGGCCGGTCGAGGAGGCCCGCGAGCCGCCGGCGACCGGTCCGGCGCCCCCGCCCACCCCCCTCAACCGGGCAGCAGCGGCGCCACCACCCAGGTCACGACGGCCGCGACGGCGTGGAGGGAGGCCGCGGCGGGCAGGCTCCCCCACCGCTCCCGCGCCGTGCCGGCCGCGAGGCCGAGGAGCGCAGCCGCCGAC
>CAYTJW010001106.1:0-2102 GCA_964438135.1 uncultured Thermoanaerobaculia bacterium | reverse complement strand
GCTCCAGGCCGACCTCGTCGCCCGTCGCGCCGGGGACGGTCAGGGCGCCGAGGAGAGCCCGACCCGCCGCCGAGCGGCCGAGCGCCGAGGCGAGGGGCTCGAGCCGGTCCGGATGCCCGTCGGCCCGCCCGACCGGGACCTGCGCCAGCCCCGCCGCCACCGCCAGCGCCGGCGCCGCCAGCACCTCCCCTCCAGCCGCCGCTGGACGTGGCCAGCGAAGGTCGAGGTGACCTCGCTCGCGAACAGCGCGTCCTCGCGGAAGCCGCCGGCGGCGGCAGCGCCCTCGACCTGCCGCTGGGTGTGGTCCTCGAAGCGGGCCTCGACCTCCTCCTCCAGCAGCTGGAGGAGGAGGCGCGACGCCTCGCGCCGCGGCAGGTCCTGGCAGTTGCGCAGGCCCGACGGCACCTCCGCGCAGCGGCCGCCCAGGACGACGTCGACGACGTGGATGTCGGGCAGCAGGTCGGCCGGGACCGGCGGCAGCCCGACCGGCTGCGTCCCCTCGAGCACCCGGGCCCGGTGCCCGCCGCCCGAGCACCCCACCGCCAGGATCACCACCGCCTGCACCAGCACGAATCTCGCCTGACGCCTCACGTCGACCTCCTCGCGCCCGCGACCCCCGGGGCCGGGTCGCTCGGGGCGCTGCCGAGAGAGAGACGGGCCCGCCGGCGCCGGCCTTCAGCCGTGGCTCGAGGCGTCGTGCCCCGCGTGCGGGGTGTACTCCCGCAGCCAGGGGGCCGTCACCACCTCGAACGAGTGGTGCCCGGGGCCGTGCCAGCGCAGCAGGCCCAGGCAGCCGTCCCTGAGACGCCCGTCCTGCCAGGAGAGGTCGGCCACCTTGGCAACCGTGGTCACGCCGTTGGCGTCGAGGTGCGGCGGCACCGGACGCCCGACGTGGCCGAAGAAGTGGTACGCCGGCCGCACCTGGTCGAGCACCAGCCGGACCTCGTCCAGGCCGAGCCCGGGCACCAGGGCGTCGCGGGCCGCGTCGTGGGAGACCAGCAGGTCGAGACGCTCCGGCACGAGCTCGAGGACCCGCTCGCTCTCCTCGGGCTGGATGTACTTCGGCCGGCCCGGCTCGGTCTCGCCGCGCGGCGGGCCGACCCGACCGATGCCCATCACCAGCGGCGCGACGCCCGCCGGCGCGCCTGGCAGCCGGTAGGGCACGCCGCTCCGCATCACCAGCACTCTCCGGTAGCAGTCGACGGGGAAGAACGGACCATCGCTCGAGGCCTCGAGGTGGTCGAGGAAGGCGTGGTCCTCGTGGTTGCCGCGGACGCAGTACATCGAGCAGCCGAGTCGGTCGAGCACCGCCTCGACCCCCGCCACCGGGCGCAGGAAATACCGGCTGAAGCCGAGCTCGCTCGAGTCGCGCTCGGCGTGGCGGCGGGTGGCCTTGTCCGCCGTCTCGGGCCGCGGGAAGACGCCGACGTCGCCGCACTGGACGATGGCGTCGACCATCTCCCCGGTCTCCTCCTCGAGGCGGGCGACGACCGTGAAGGCCAGCGGCAGGCGGCCGTGGATGTCGGCCAGGACGGCGATGTTCATGCTCACCCTCTCCGCCGGTGAAAACGTGCCCCGGTCTGCCCGTTTGCGGGCACGATGGGGCCACGCCGCGAGAGAATGGACCCGACATGAGCCGCGCCGACGACCCACCCGACCACGACCTCGACCACCCGCCGCGCCGGCCGCGGGGCTCGAGTCACTCCCGCTCCCGGCGGCGCGCCCACGACCTGCTCGAGCAGGTCGCGTGGCTGTCGTGGCCGGTGGTGTGCTGGGCCGGGGAGGACGCTGCACCGGCGCCGGTCGGGGACGCCGGCTACACCCCGCTGCCGACCCTGCTGGCCAACCGTCTGCGCCCCCTGCCGGCCGGGGTCCACGCCGTCCGTCTCGAGCACCGCGGGAGGGCCGACGACCACAGCCGCTGGCCGGTCGACCCGGCGGTGGCGGCGTGCCCGCCGGTGACCCCGGAGCTGCTGGCGCTGACCCAGGGCGCCCTTCTCTGCAGCCCCTCCTTCCCCCGCGCCCTGCCCCGCCTGGTCGGCGACGTCCCCGCCTGGCGGGCGACCGCCAGTTCCACCACCCCGTCGTTGTCCACGTCCCCC
>CAYTJW010001105.1:0-2105 GCA_964438135.1 uncultured Thermoanaerobaculia bacterium | reverse complement strand
CTGGCCCACCGGCTCGACGTCGGCACATCCGGGGTGCTCCTGCTCGGCCGCGACGCCGAGACCCACCGCGCCCTCGTCGCCCTGCTGCAGGGCCGGCAGGCGCGCAAGCGCTACCTGGCGCTGGTGTGGGGCCACCCGCGCCCGCCGCAGGGCCAGGTCGACTCGGCCCTCGGGCCGGATCGCCGCGACCGCCGCCGGATGCGGGTCGACCCGCAGGGAGGCAGCCCCGCCCTGACCCGCTACCGCGTCCTCGCCCGCCCGCCCCACTGCGCCCTGGTGCTGCTCGAGCCCGCGACCGGCCGCACCCACCAGCTGCGGGTGCACATGGCCGACCGCGGTCACCCGGTGGTCGGCGACGACCTCTACGGCGGCCCCCGCCACCGCGGCCTCCGCGACCCCGCCGCCCGCGCCGCCCTGGCGCCGCCGCACACCCTGCTCCACGCCTGGCGGGTCGAGCTGCCGGCCTCCGCCAGCACCCCCGAGCTGGTGCTGACCGCGCCTCTGCCGCCCGCCTTCGCCTCGGCGCTGGTCGCGCTCGACGTCGACCCGGCCGAGGCCCTCGACCGGGCGGCCGAGGGCTGACCCCGGGGGTTCACCCCAGGGCGCGGCGGGTCGGCCCGGCGAGGGTCAGGTTGGCGGCCAGGCGCCCGACCATCAGCGCCGCCGCCGCCGCCACGGCGCCGACCGCGTCGAAGCCGAAGATGGCCACGCCGAGGACCAGCGCGATGACCGCCACCTCGAGCGCGGTGGCCCAGGTCACCGGCGCGGTCCGGCGCGCCCACACCAGCACCGCCCGCTGCAGCGACTGGACCGCGGTCAGGGCCGGCATCAGCGCCAGCAGCTGGGTCGGCAGCAGGGCGAAGCGGGCGAGGTCGGGTGACAGGCCGGACACGGCGCCGAACCAGAGACCGGCGAGCGGGGTGAAGGCGACCAGCGCCAGACCGCCGGCGAGCGTCGCGGCCAGGCTGACCGTGAAGCGGCGCACCGCCGCGTACCCCTCGCGCCGCTCGCCGATCAGGGCGATGCCGACCTCCTGCAGGGCGAGGGCCAGGCTGCGCGGCAGGAACACCAGGGCGTTGACCACCGGCATCACGGCCAGCGACTCGAGCGGCGCCGCGCCGCGACCGACGAAGAAGGTCACCAGGGGCTGGACGGCGAGGCCGAGGAACGAGGTCGTGGCCAGCGGCCAGTAGAACGCCGCCAGCGTCGCCAGGGAGCGGGTCGGGTCGTCCGCGGGCGACGGCCCGCCGGCGGCGGGGAGCTCGGCCACCGCCCGCCACGCCATCAGCCGCGCCACCACCGCCTCGGCCACCACCCCGGCCGCCAGCGCCAGCCCGCCCACCGCGGCCCCATCCAGCCGCCCGGAGGCCGCGGCGAGGAAGGCGGTGGCGGCCATCGCCAGCAGGCGCACGACCGTGCCGTACGCCACCCGGCGGGTCTGGCCGCGGCGGATCAGGACACCCTGGTAGAGGCGGCGGTAGCCGATGGCGGCCGGCCACGGCAGGAGCAGGAGCAAGGCGAGGTGGGTGCGCTCGGCGACCGCCGCGGGCAGGCCGAGCAGGCGCTCCGCCAGCACGGCGAAGACCGGCGGCGCCAGCACCGCCACCATCACCGCGGTGATGCCGGCGTTGAGACCGTGGGCGAAACGGCGCAGGCGGCGGAACGAGCCGCGGTCGCGGGCCAGCGCGGTGGCGGCGGAGAGGAGCATGATCACCGGCGCCTCGACCACCATGGCCACCGCCAGGGCCACCCCCCAGGCCGCCAGGTTGGGGGTGGGGTCGGGCAGGCGGGCGATGACCGCCGCCAGGACCGGTCCCTCGCACGCCATCATCAGCCAGGTCCCGGCCAGCGGCAGCCAGAAGCGGGCGACGCGGCCCTGGGTGAGGTCGGGTGGCTCGCGCACGAGGCTGTCAGCCATCGGCTGTCAGCTCTCGACTCCCCCGCCCGCTCGGGCGGGACCAGGGGCGGGTGGGGAGACCCGCCCGACCGCCGCCGCCACCGCCTCGCGGATGGCATCGGCCACCCGCCCCGGGTGGTAGTGCCGCTGCCAGACCGCCCGGCCGCGCTCGGCGAGGGCCGCCGCGGCGACCGGGTCGGCCAGCTGC
>CAYTJW010001104.1:0-2105 GCA_964438135.1 uncultured Thermoanaerobaculia bacterium | reverse complement strand
GACGGCGAGCCGACCGGGGTGCTGGTCGACACGGCGGTCGAGCTGGTGCGGCGGCGTGTCCCGCCACCGTCAGCGGCCGACCTCGAGCGGCGCATCCTCGGCGCGGCGGCAGCCCTCACCCGGGTCGGCCTGACCCAGGTCCACGACATGGGCACCACCGCGCTCGAGCTCGAGGTGCTGCGCGCGCTGGCCGCATCCGGCCGGCTGCCGCTCGAGGTCCGGGTCTACCTCGACGGCGAGGACGCGGCGCTCGTCGAGCGCGAGCTCGCGCGCGGCCCCGACCCGGCGGCGGGCGCCATGCTCGCGGTGCGGGGGGTCAAGCTCTACGCCGACGGCGCCCTCGGCAGCCGCGGCGCGCTGCTGGGCTCCGACTACGCCGACGACCGCGGCAACCTCGGCCTGTCCCTGACCGCGACCGACCGTCTCCTCGAGGTGACGCGGCGGTCCTCGCGGGCGGGCTTCCAGGTCGCCGTCCACGCCATCGGCGACGAGGCCGTCCACCGGGTGCTCGACGTCTACCAGCAGCTGGGCGAGGCCGACTGCCGTCGCCTCCGTCACCGCGTCGAGCACAGCCAGGTGGTCCGCCCCGACGACCTGGCCCGCTTCGCCGCGCTCGGCGTGGTGGCCTCGGTCCAGCCCACCCACTGCACCTCGGACATGCCCTGGGCGCCGGACCGGCTCGGGCCGCGGCGCATCGCCTGGGCCTACCGCTGGCGCTCGCTGCTCGCAGCCGGGGCCGCGCTCGCGGGAGGCTCCGACGCGCCGGTGGAGGACCCCGACCCGCGCCGCGGCCTCCACGCCGCGGTCACCCGCCAGCGACCCGACGGCACCCCTGCCGGCGGCTGGAACCCGGCCGAGCGCCTGCAGCGAGCCGACGCCCTGCGCCTGTTCACCAGCATGGCGGCGGCCGCTGGCGGCGACCCGTCGGGCGGCGTCGTCGTCCCCGGGGCGGTCGCCGACCTGACCGTGGTCGACGCGGACCCTTCAGCCTGCCCGGCGGAACGGCTCTTGCATCTCGAGGTGCTGCGGACCGTGGTCCAGGGCGTCGACCGCTGGGTCGGGGGCGCCGCGGGCCGCGGCCGGGGGGAGGTGGCGTGGGCCGGGGAGCGACCGTGAGCGGGCCGGGGCAGCACCCGGCGGGGCCGGGCGGTGCTATGGTGGAGCTCGTGACCGTCGGCCCCGAACCCGACCGACCCGCCGCCAGGCCAGCGGGCGGGTCGGGCGTCATCCCGCCGCCTGGGGCAGGCCGATGACGCCCGGCCGGGGCGCCTGGGTCGTGCTGGCCCCGGCGGCGCTGCTGCTGGGGGCGGCGATGACCGGGTGCGACCCGGACGGGGAGTCGCAGGTGCCACAGACCACCAACTGGGCGTCGCTGCGCGAGCAGATGGTCAAGACCCAGATCGAGACGCGGGGGGTGCGGGACCCCGACGTGCTGGCGGCGATGCGGGCGGTGGCGCGGCACGAGTTCGTGCCGGTCGACTACCGGGGCGAGGCCTACCGCGACTCGCCGCTGCCGATCGGCGACGGCCAGACCATCTCCCAGCCCTACATCGTCGCCCTCATGACCGAGCTGCTGGAGGTGGGGCGGGGCGAGCGCGTGCTCGAGATCGGCACCGGCTCCGGCTACCAGGCGGCGGTGCTGGCGGCGATGGGGGTCGAGGTCTACTCGGTCGAGATCCGGCGCACCCTCGCCGAGCGGGCCGAGGCCACCCTCGAGCGGCTCGGCTACGGCACGGTGCGGGTCCGCTGCGGCGACGGCTACGGCGGTTGGCCCGAGGCGGCGCCGTTCGACGGCATCATCGTCACCGCCGCCCCGGAGCGGATCCCGGAGCCGCTGCTCGAGCAGCTCGGCGAGGGCGCGCACATGGTCATCCCGGTCGGCTCCTTCTACCAGGAGCTGAAGGTCGTCACCCGCGCCGGGGCGGCGTTCCGCGAGCGGTCGGTGATCCCGGTCCGCTTCGTCCCCTTCGTCGTCCCGGGCCAGCCCTGAGGCGGGCGGTGGCGGGGCCGCCCGACGACCTCGTCGCGGTCGAGGACCTCGCGCTCGAGGTCGGGGTCGGGCGCCTCGCGGCGCGCTGGCTCCGGCCGCGGCGCCGGGCGCCGGC
>CAYTJW010001103.1:0-2105 GCA_964438135.1 uncultured Thermoanaerobaculia bacterium | reverse complement strand
CACGCGCAAGGCGTCGCCGGTGCCGAGCTGGGGCTCCTGGAGGGCGGCGAGCACGCCGCGCCGCGCGACGTGCGCCGCGACCGCCCCGGCACCGTGGCCGACCACCACCACCACCCGCTCCGGCGCGGCGACGGCCAGCGCCAGGTCGAGGACGTGGTCGACCAGGGGGCGCCCGGCGAGCTCGTGCAGGACCTTGGGTAGGGAGGAGCGCATCCGCGTCCCCTGGCCGGCGGCGAGGACGGCGACGGCCCAGCGGGTGACGGGCGGCGGTTGCGGCGGGGTCATGGGCGACGGCGGCGGTCGGCTACCGGCGTCGGAGCTCGTACAGGACCTGCTTGGCGACGGCCTTGAGGGTCTCGAAGACGCCGTTGCCCTGGGTCGCGACCGCCTCGAAGGTGGGCTCACCCTTGAAGTTGAGGGCGCGGTACATCTCGTCGACCGCCACCGCGCTGGGGAGGTCGCGCTTGTTGAACTGCAGGACGTAGGGGATGGCCCGCAGCTCGAAACCGTTCTCGCGCAGGTTCTCCTCCAGGTTGCGCAGGGACTCGATGTTGGCGTCCATGCGCGCTTCCTGCGAGTCGGCGACGAAGACGACGCCGTCGACCCCCTTGAGGATCAGCTTGCGGCTGGCGTCGTAGAACACCTGGCCGGGCACGGTGTAGAGGTGGAACCGGGTCTTGAAGCCGCGCACCGAGCCGAGGTCGAGGGGCAGGAAGTCGAAGAACAGGGTCCGGTCGGTCTCGGTCGCGAGCGAGATCAGCTTGCCCTTCTGCTGCGGGTTCGACTTCTCGTAGATGTACTGCAGGTTGGTCGTCTTGCCGCACAGGCCGGGGCCGTAGTAGACGATCTTGACGTTGATCTCGCGGGCGGCGTAGTTGATGAAGCTCATGCTCGAGCCAACTCACTCCGAGAACAGGGCGTCGATGTCTTCGTCGGTGATCTCGGCGAAGGGCGAGGCCATGTGGGCGGCGCCCACCTGCTGCGCCTTCATCTCCATCTCCTGCAGGATGCGCTCGATGTCGGCGGAGGCCTTGCGGACCCTGAGGCGCACCAGCCCGAGCGAGGAGCGCTCGTCGAAGATCACCACCAGGATCAGCCGCTGGCCGACGATGGAGATGTGGATGTTGTCCTTCCGCCCCTCGTGGAAGAGGATGGAGAACTCCTTCTCCCCGATCAGCTTGGCCAGGCCGTCGGTGGCCGCGACGTTGCCGGCGGTGAGCGAGGCCAGCGAGGTCGTGTCGACCTGGTCGATCTCCCCGGCGCCGGCGATCTGCTGGCCGTTCTTATCGACCAGGAACACGATCTTGGCGCTGGCGTCGACCCGGAGGCGGTTCAAGAGCTGGGAGATGCGCTCGAACTCCTCTTCGTACATCACCAGATTGGAATCCACCGCTGCGAACCCCCTCGTAGCTCTACGTTCTAGCACACTCGCCCAGCCGTGGCAACAACCGCGGTGCCGAGGTGATTCGCCGGCAGGCGGTTGCCGGCGCGCTACAGCCGGCGGCGCAGCTGCAGCGCCTGGGCGAGGGTCACCTGGTCGACCGTCGCCACCTCGCCACCGACCGGGATGCCGGAGGCGAGCCGGCTGACCTCGACCCCGAGCGGCTGCAGGCGGCGGGTGAGGTAGAGGGCGGTGGTCTCGCCCTCCACCGTCGGGTTGGTGGCCAGCACCACCTCGCGCACGCCGCCGGTCGCGACGCGCTCGAGCAGGGCCGCCACGGTCAGGTCCTCGGGGCCGACCCCGCGCAGCGGCGAGAGGTGGCCGAGGAGGGCGTGGTACAGGCCCCGGTACTCGCCGGTCGCCTCGACCGCCCAGGCCGCGGTCGGCTCCTCGATCACCAGCAGGGTGGCGCGGTCGCGGTCCGGGTCGGCGCACACCGGGCAGGGGTCGGCCTCGGCCAGCAGCGAGCAGGTCGAGCAGTGGCCGACCGCCCCGCGCAGGCCCGTGAGGGCGGCGCCGAGGGCGGTCACCTCCTCCGCCGGCGCCCGCAGCAGGTGCTCGACCAGGTGGCGGGCGGAGCGCGGCCCGACCCCGGGCAGGCGCTGCAGCAGGCCGAGCAGGTGGCGGACCGTGGGCGGCCGCAGGTCCATCAGCCGCGCCGTCC
>CAYTJW010001102.1:0-2106 GCA_964438135.1 uncultured Thermoanaerobaculia bacterium | reverse complement strand
CCCCCCGGCCGGCGGCGCGAGCCGCGCGGCGTGGGCGGCCGCGGCCGGCTCCGGAGCGGCCGGCGGCGCCACCCCCTCGACCCCGTCGGTCTCGGCGTGGACCAGACCCATCCTGGCGAGCAGACCCATGACCTTGGCCATGGCAGTGATCGTAGGGGAAGGCGGGCCGGGTGGCAAGCGGCGGCGAGCGGTCAGGAGCGGTCGGCTCCTTCGCCCGCCCGAGCGGGTGCGGGCCGGTGCGCGGGCTACGCGCCGCCGGCGACGAGAGCGGCGAGGTCGGGGCGGGTCGGGCTGGCCTCGACCAGCAGCGCGTGGCAGGTGTCGCAGTCCTGCGGGATGGCGTGGGCACCGTCCGCCGTGACCAGGGTGTCGTCGTGGCAGCGCCAGCAGCCCGGCGCGTCGTCGTGGCCGACGTTGTTGGCGTGGGTGGCCCAGTCGGTCTTCATCTCCGGGAAGACCACCCGGCCGCGGATCGCGGCCACCGCGTCGGCGGCCAGGGTGACCAGCCCCGGGCTGGGCACCTCCGGCCCCGGCTGCTCGCCGCGGTAGTGGGCGAGGATCGCCTCCCGCGCCGCGGCCACCCCGGCCGCGTGGGTGGGGTGCTCGGCCTCGACCGCGGCCAGCGCCTGGCGCTTGAAGTGCGGCAGCGCGGCGAGCTCGGGGCGCGCCTCGAGCAGCTCGTCGACCGCCTTGGCCGGGACCTGGAAGAGGTGGGTGGGGCGGTTGTGGCAGTCGATGCAGTCCATCACCCGCGCCCGGCGCTCGAGCTCCGCCTCGGGCGGCAGCTCCTCGCCCGGGCGGGTGTAGACCCGGCGCTCGCCGTCGCGGCCGACCAGCTCGACCCAGCCGATCTCCTGGCGCCGCTCGTCCGTGGCCAGGTAGCGGATGCGGTTGTCGGAGTAGATGTGCCACCAGTGGATGCCGCCGTGGGTCCCGAGGTCGAGGGAGCCGCCGCCGGTGCGCAGCACCATGGCGGTGTAGGCCGCCGTGCTGGCCTCGTCGGTGGCGTGGCGGGCGAAGACGCGCAGCTTGTCGCCGTGGTGCTTGGCCGGCCAGTGGCAGCGCTCGCAGGTCTCGCGCGCCGGCCGCAGGGTCTCGACCGGCGTCTCGATCGGCCGGTGGTAGGTGTTCATGGCCGTGTGCCAGACCTGGCGCAGCCCGTCGAGCTTGGACCTGACGAACCACGACGCGCCCGGGCCGATGTGACACTCGACGCAGGCGACGCGGGAGTGGGGCGAGCCCTGGTAGGCGGTGTACTCGGGCTGCATGACGGTGTGGCAGGTGGTGCCGCAGAAGCCGACGCTGTCCATGTGCCCGACCGCCAGGAACGAGCTCGAGCCGAGGATGACGGCGTTGGCCGCGGTCAGGCCCAGGACCAGGGTGGTGACCTTGCGCACCTGCGGGCGGTTGAAGTCGAGGTTGGGGTAGGCCGCCAGGCCGTCGCCGGTCACGCCGGCGGCGATCAGGCGGCGCCGGCGCCGCCACATCCCGGGCGGGATGAGGACCAGCCCGAGGACGAAGAACGCGGGCATGACCACGAAGGCGAGCATGGGCACGTAGGGGTTGCGGAACCCGCCCGCGAGCTCGGTGGCGGTGAAGACCAGGATCAGCACCGCCGACAGGGTGGTCATGGCCGCGCCGGCGATGGTGAGCGGGTTGTTGGCGTAGTTGAACAGTCGCCCCAGCGACTGGCGCGACCCCTGGTGATCGTCGGCCATGTCCCCTCCGCGGCGGCCCCGCGCCCACCCGCATGGTCGCACGGCAGCCGCGCCCGGCTCAAGCTCGGGCCCCGGCCGAGGTCGTTGCGCTGTGGGTGAGCCACGGCAGCTGGCATGGGGTCGTGGGGAGGCTGCGGGCTGGTGGCGAGGCATTGGGGGCTGAGGGACGGTGGTCTCGGGGTCGTCGTGGTGGGAGGTCGTCGCACGGCAGAAGGGGGAGGGGACGCCGCGGGCGACCTCCCTGAGGAGGGAATTGTCGCGGCAGTGCCGGGGCAGCGACGGCGTCAGGGGCGGCGTCGTCGGGGCCGCGTTCGGGGGGTGGGCGCTCACCCTCTCGGATGCAGCAGCCGCCACGTCATGGCGCGCACCTGGTCGAAGAGGTCGAGGG
>CAYTJW010001101.1:0-2108 GCA_964438135.1 uncultured Thermoanaerobaculia bacterium | reverse complement strand
CAGCTCGCCGCTGGCGGTGGCCAGCGCCTCGTCGTAGCGGGCCGCGGCACGGAAGGCCGCCACCGCGTCCTCGGCGTGGCGACCGGCCGCCCGCAGCAGGCGGGTCCCGCTGACGACCACGTCGCGGGCGGCCGCGTTGCCGTGCAGCCGGGCGCAGGGCACCAGCAGCTCGGGGCGGCTCGCGACCGCCTTCCGCGCCAGCACCACCGCCGTCTCGACCTCGGCGCAGAGCCGCGCCAGCTCGAACATCACCCACTGCTCGCGCGGCAGCTTGCGCTCGTGGCAGCGCAGGAACAGCTCGGCCAGGGCGTCGGCGGCCAGCGCCGCGCCTTCTCCGGTGCCGAGCTCGCGCAGGCCGGTGGCCAGGTCCCGGTAGAAGCCGCCCTTCGTGCGCACCACGCCCTGCCAGCGCTTGGTGCCGATGATGCTCTGCAGGATCTCCGAGGTGCCCTCGTAGATGGTGGTGATGCGCACGTCGCGGCGGATCTTCTCGACCTCGTACTCCTGGGTGTAGCCGTAGCCGCCGTGCGCCTGCACCGCGGCGTCGGCGGCGGCGTTGCCGGCCTCGGTGGCGAACAGCTTGGCCACCGCGCCCTCGACCTGGAGGCCCGGCTCGCCCGCGTCCAGCCGCCGCGCCACCTCCTCGCAGTACGCCCGGGCCGCCTCCAGCCGCACCACGTGCGGCACCACCAGCTTGTGGGTGAAGCCCTGCTTGGCGTAGAGCGGCTCCCCGAACTGCTGCCGTTCCTGGGCGTAGGTGACGGCCCGCGCCAGGGCCTCCTCGCCGCAGCCGAGGCCGAACGCGGCCACCATCAGGCGGGTGAAGCCGAACACCTCGTTGGCCTGCTCCAGGCCGCGCCCCTCGGCCAGGCCCAGCAGCTGGTCGGCCGGCACCTCGACCCCGTCGAGAATGACCTGGGCGGTGTTGGAGGCGCGGATGCCGTGCTTCCTCTCCGGCGCGCCGGTGGACAGGCCCGGGGTCGCGCGCTCGACGACGAAGAACGACGGGCCGCCCGGCGCCTTGGCGAGGAACGTGAAGAGGCCGGCGTAGCCGCCGTTGGTGATGAACTGCTTGGTGCCGGTCAGGCGGTAGGCGACGACCGCCCCCCCGTCGCCTTCGACCGGCTCGGCCACGGTCTTGAGCGAGGCGACGTTGCTGCCGGCCTCGGGCTCGGTCACGCCGTAGGCGACGATCAGCCCCTCCTCGGCGATCTTGCCCAGCCAGCGGCTCTTCTGCTCGGGGGTTCCGCCGACCACGATCGGGTCGACGCCGAGGGCGATGGCGAGGAACGCGGTGGCCACCCCGAGGTCGACCCGCGCCATCTCCTCCGACACCCGGAACAGGTCGCGGCCGCCGCCGCCCAGCCCGCCCACGTCCTCGGGCAGGAAGAGCAGGTGCAGGCCCAGCTCGGGCCCGAGCATCTCCCGCACCAGCTCGAGCGGGAACTCGTCCCGCTCGTCGAGCTCGAGCCGGCGCGCCTTGCCCAGCCGCCGGTCGGCCACCTTCTGCAGCGAGTCGAGGATCATCCCCAGCGTGTCGTCGTCCAGGCCCTGCCGCGTGCGCTCGGTCATGCCGCTCTCCGTCCCCCCCGGTGTCGTTGCCCGCCCCGGAACCCGCGGATTGTAGCGGGCGGCGGGCGCCGCGAGAAGGGGCTGGAGACCGGCGACGGGCCAGGACGCCGCGTCCCTGCCTCGAGCGCGCCTCGGGATCGGAGATCGTGACACGAGAGCCCGGTTGTTGGGGACGCCCCGGCCCGTGGACGTGGACGGGGACGCGGCTGAGCTGCGGTCGGCCTCCAGGTCCAGGTCGGGGCCCAGGTCCAGGTTGAGCCGCGAGGGGACGAGACGATGCCCGCCTCGACCGAGCGGGCCGATCCCGCTACCCCCGCCCCCCCGGCCCCGGTCTGCCCACCAGCCGCTCGACCGAGGCCAGTGCCTGGTCCAGCGCCTCGGCCAGGCGGGCGAGGAGCGACGCCACCCGCCCGTCGGTCGGGTCCCGCCGCAGGGCCGCCTCGACCTCGGCCGCCAGCTGGTGGGTCTGCCGCGCGCCGACCGTGCCGGCCACGCCCTTGAGGCTGTGCGCCGCCCGGACGGCCGCCTCGACCCGG
>CAYTJW010001100.1:0-2110 GCA_964438135.1 uncultured Thermoanaerobaculia bacterium | reverse complement strand
ATCGGCCACGGCCGGGAGTGTAGCGGGTCGGCCGGGGCGGCGTCGAGGCGCCGGCCGGCGCCCGGACGACTGCCGCCCGATGCTACACTCGGCCCGACTGGCAGGGAGGGCCCCATGTGCGACCACGACCACCACCCACCGGACGACCGGGGCCGGGGCGTGAGCCGCCGCGGCTTCCTCGCCGGCGCCGGGGCCGGCGCGGTCGTCGCCACCACCCTCGGCGCGAGCCGCGAGGCGGCCGCGTCGGCGGAGGCGCCGCCGGTCGACCTGGTGCCCTGCACCCTGTCCGTCAACGGCCGCACCCACCGCCTCCTGGTCGAGCCGCGCTGGTCCCTGGCCTACGTGCTGCGCGACCGGCTCGGCCTGACCGCGACCAAGGTCGGCTGCGAGCGGGGGGAGTGCGGCGCCTGCACGGTCCTGGTCGACTCGGTGCCGCGCTACTCCTGCATCACCCTGGCCCTCGAGGCCCAGGGGCAGGAGGTGACCACCCTCGAGGGCCTGCTGCGCGGCGAGGCGCTGGGTCCGGTGCAACGGGCCTTCCTCGAGGAGGACGCCTTCCAGTGCGGCTACTGCACGCCCGGCCAGGTCATGGCCGCCGAGGGGCTGCTGCGCGCCAACCCGACCCCGACCGCCGACCAGGTCCGGGCGGGGATGAGCGGCAACCTCTGCCGCTGCTCGGCCTACGAGCACATCGCCCGGGCGGTGGCGCGGGCGGCCGAGCTCAAGGCGCAGGGGGGTGGGGCATGAGCCGCGGCACCTGGGAAGAGAAACCCGAGCCGCCGGCGCCGTCCGGCGACGCACCGCCGTGGCAGGACACCCGGGTCGTCGGCCAGCCCCTGCCGCGGGTCGACGCCTACGAGCGGGTCTCGGGCAGCGCCGTCTTCCCCTCGGACGTGACCCTGCCGGGCATGCTCCACGCCGCCATCCTGCGCAGCCCGCACCCGCACGCCCGGGTGCTGGAGGTGGACACCGCCGCCGCCGCCGCCATGCCCGGGGTGCACGCCGTGATCAGCGGCTCCCACCCGGCGGCCGACCTCGACTGGCACTACGGCCGCGCGCTCCGGACCCGGCTGTTCGACCCCCACGTCCGCCACGAGGGGGAGGAGGTCGCGGCCGTGGCGGCCGAGACTCCCTACCAGGCGGCCGACGCCCTGCGCGCCATCCGCGTGCGGTACGAGGTCCTGCCGGCGCTGGCGGACGAGACCCGCGCCCTCGACCAGGACGCGCCCGCGGTCGGCGACGGCTCGAACCGCGCCGGCGAGCCGCAGACCTACGCCCGCGGCGACGTCGAGCGCGGCTTCGCCGAGGCCGACGTGGTCCTCGAGCAGCGCTACGCCACCGCCTGCGAGCTGCACCACCCGCTCGAGCGGCACGGCGCGGTGGCGCAGTGGGACGGGGATCGCCTGACGGTGTGGGAGTCGACCCAGGGGGTGTACGCCGTCCAGCGCACCCTCGCCCAGACCCTCGGCCTGCCGCTGGCCAAGGTGCGGGTGGTCGGTCACTACATGGGCGGGGGGTTCGGTTCCAAGCTGCAGGCCGGCAAGTACACCGTCGTCGCCGCCCTGCTCGCCCGCTCGACCGCCCGCCCGGTCAAGCTGGTGCTGACGCGGGAGGAGTGCGGCCTGGCGGTCGGCAACCGCCCCGCCAGCCACGTCCGGCTCCGCGCCGGGGTCAAGCGCGACGGCACCCTCACCGCCCTCGAGCTCGAGGGGCTGGGGGCGAGCGGCGCCTACCCTGCCGGCGGCACGTCGCTGCTCGACTGGCTGGTGCGCGACCTCTACCTGTGCCCCAACGTCCGCTGCACCACCACCGACGTGCTCGTCAACTCGGGCCCCGCCCGCCCCTTCCGCGCCCCCGGCCACCCCCAGGGTGCCTGGGCCCTGGAGCAGATGATGGACGCCCTGGCGGCCGCGGTCGGCCTGGACCCGGTCGAGCTGCGCCTGCGAAACGCCCCGGCCGTGAGCCAGGCCACCGGCGGCCAGCCCTACACCTCGACCGGCCTGCGCCAGTGTCTGGAGGAGGGGGCCAGGGCCTTCGGCTGGGCCGAGGCGCGGCGGCGCCCGCCGGGCGAGGGGCCGAGGCGGCGCGGCGTCGGCGTGGCCGCCGGGCT
>CAYTJW010001099.1:0-2111 GCA_964438135.1 uncultured Thermoanaerobaculia bacterium | reverse complement strand
CCCGAGGCTGGCGGTGCCAGGCACCGCGCCGGCGACCGGCGGGTGCCCTGGGCCGACCTGCCCCTGGTCGCCCCGGCCACGGCCGCGGTGGTGGCGGCCACCCTGCGGGCGGTGATGCGCACCGTGCGGGGGAAGATGGTCCTGATCAGCCCGCTCGTGACCGCGGCGCTGCTCGCGGTGGTGTTCGGCCGGCGCCTGGCCGGCGGACCGGCGCCGCAGCCCAGCCCTTCCTCCTCGCCGGCATCGCCCTGCTGGTCGCCCACGCCAACCTGTCGGCGCTGGCCGCCAACCAGTTCGCGATCGACGGCGGCGGCATGGTCGCAGTGCTGCTGCAGCCGCTGTCCGACCGTCAGGTCGTCGACGGCAAGGCCCTCGCCTGGGGCGTTGTCCTGGTCGCTCAGCTCGTGCCCGTCCTGGCGGTCCTGGCGCTGGTGTTCCGGGCCGCCCACCCCGCCCTGTGGCCGACGGCGTTCCTGGTCGGGGTGGCGGCCGAGCTGGTGCTGGCGCCGGTGATGGCGGTCCTGGCCGCGGTCTTCCCCAAGAGCGCCGACCTCGGCAAGCTGGGTCGGTCCGGCCAGCCTCACCAGGCGGCGGGTGCCATCGCCTTCCTCGCCCAGGTGGCGGCCCTGGCGCCGGGCGCCGCCATCGTCGCCGTCGCCTGGCTGCTCCTCGAGCGCCCCTGGCTCGCGCCGGTCGTGGCCCTGGCCTGGCTCGTTGTCGCCGCGGCGGTCAACCGCCTGCTCGCCCCCCTCGCCGCCCGCACCCTCGCCGCCCGGCGCGAGAACCTGGCCCTGGTGGCGGTTGGGCGGTAGCGCCTCCCGTACCCGTTGCCGATGGACGGGGTCCAGGACGAGGTCCAGGTCCAGGTCCAGGTCGGGGCGGCGGGGCGGGCTCAGCGGCAGGGGACGAGGCCCCGCGCCTCGAGCTGGCGCGCGATCTCCTCGGCCAGCAGCCGGTTCATGCGCGGCGAGTAGTGGACGTTGTCGACGTAGAGCGGCTCGTGCAGGTCCCGCTGCAGGTCGGCGCACCACAGCAGGTTCGGCGGCGGCGGCTCGGCGGCCAGGCGGGCGGCGAGACGGCGGTAGCCGAGGGCGACCCGCTGCGAGAAGCCGCGGGCGGTGAAGAGGTGCGAGGAGAGGTCGTAGCCGTACATCGGCGCCGGCTGCCAGACGAACGCCACCGTCACGCCGCGGGTCGAGGCCGCGGCCGTGACCGCCCTCTGGAGGCGGAGGTAGCGGTCGATGGCCGCGTCCACCAGCGGCGTCTCGCGCTCCTCGTCGACCGGCGCTGGCGTCGCCGCCGGCGCGACCGGCGGCCCGAGGAGGTCCGGCCCCATCGCGGGCGGTCGGGTGAGGCGGCGGGCGAGGCGCACCACCGGCAGCTGGCGGAGGATCTCCCCGAGAGGGGCGCGCGCGGCTCGCTCGGCGTCGGCGCCCGCGTCGAAGAACGCCTCCAGGCGGGGGGTGTAGAGCGGCCGGTCGTCGGGGTAGGAGAACTCGTTGAGGCCGTCGACGAAGAGCGCCAGGTCGGGCGCGTGGCCCGCCGCCAGCAGGCTGTCGAGCAGGGCCTGCTCCTGCCGCGAGTAGTAGTAGGCGCGCGCGAAGTTGTAGACCCTGACCGGGCGTCGCCACCGCTCCTCGAGGACCGGCTGCAGCGCCGCTGGCAGGGTCTGCCAGTCGGCCACGCCGTAGCCGAAGGCGCTCGACCCGCCGAAGACGAACACCGTGCACATGGCGGGGTCCGGCGGCCAGGGCCCCTGCTCCGAGGAACGGCGGAAGCCCGCCGGGTCGACGTTGACGTACCGGCCGCGGTGGGGGCGCTCGCGGAACTGGGTGAACGGCTCGTAGCCGAGCGGCCGGCTCCAGACCTCGTGCAGGAGGGCGTCGATCTCGGTCGCGGAGAGCTCGGGGTAGGCCCGGCGGACCAGCTCGTCGCCGTAGCGCAGGGCGGTGCGGTTGGTCATGGTCGTGCCGCGGCGCCGGTCGAGGTGGCGGAGCAGCAGCTCCGCGCCGAGGTTGACCAGGACGAGGACGATGACGGTGCCGAGCAGGGCCCGGTGAACGCGGCCGGCGAGCGCCCTCGGGGGCGGCCCGCCGGCGGTCGGGCCGCCG
>CAYTJW010001098.1:0-2112 GCA_964438135.1 uncultured Thermoanaerobaculia bacterium | reverse complement strand
CGGTGCCGGGTGACGACGGCTACCCGGAGCTCCTGCGCGGGGTGGCCGACCCACCCCTGGGGCTGTTCGTACGCGGCACCGTGCCGGGGGCTGCGGTGGTGGCGGTGGTGGGCTCCCGCCGCGGCACCGGCTACGGGGTGCAGGTGGCGAGGATGCTCGGCGAGGAGCTGGCGGCGGCCGGGGTGGTGGTCGCCTCGGGCATGGCGCGGGGGGTCGACGCGGCGGCCCACCAGGGGGCGCTGGCGGTGGGGGGGCCGACGGTGGCGGTGTGGGGCACCGGGCCGGACCGGGTCTACCCCCCCGAGCACGTTCGGCTGGCCGAGGCCATCGCCGGCCACGGGGCGCTCCTGACCGAGTACCCGCCGGGGACGCCGCCGCGCCCGCACCACTTCCCGCAGCGCAACCGCCTCCTCGCCGGCATGGCCGCGGCCGTGGTGGTGGTGGAGGCGGCGGCGCGGTCGGGCGCCCTGATGACGGCCCGCCTGGCGGTGGACGAGGGGCGCGAGGTGCTGGCGGTGCCGGGCAGCATCTTCTCCGAGCTGTCGGTCGGACCGAACGCCCTGCTGCGGCTCGGGGCGCGGCCGCTGCTGACGGCGGCGGACGTGCTGGAGGCGGTGCGGGTGGAGCGGGGAGCGGTGGGCGCGGCGCCGGCCGGGCGGGCGGGGGGCCTGCTCGCCTGGGGGGAGGCGCTGACCGTGGACGAGCTGGCGGCGCGGGCCGGGGTCGGGGTGGACGTGATCTCGACCAGGCTGCTCGAGCTCGAGCTCGCGGGCGAGGTCGAGCGGCGGCCGGACGGGCGGTTCTCGCTCCGCTAGCCGAGTAGGGGACGACCGGGGAGGCGAGGTTGGTGCCGCGGGTGCTGGTCGTGGGCGGCGGCCTGGCCGGGTGCGAGGCCGCCTGGCAGCTGGCGTCGGCCGGGGTCGGCGTGACGCTGGTCGAGATGCGGCCGGGGCGGACGACGCCGGCGCACCGGACCGGCCTGCTCGCCGAGCTGGTGTGCTCGAACTCGCTGCGCGGCGACCAGGAGACCCAGGCGGTGGGCCTGCTCAAGCGGGAGATGGAGTCGTTGGCGTCGCTGGTGATCGGCGCGGCGAGGGCGGAGGCGGTGCCGGCCGGCGGCGCCCTGGCGGTCGACCGCGAGCGCTTCTCGGCCCGAGTCACCCGCGCCCTCGCCGACCACCCCCTGGTGACGATCGAGCGGCGGGAGGTCGAGGAGCTGCCGGAGGGACCGGCGGTGTTGGCGACCGGCCCTCTGACCGCGGCCTGCCTGCACGCCGCGCTCGAGACCTGCCTCGGGGCGGGCTCGCTCGAGTTCTTCGACGCGGTGGCGCCGATCGTGGCGGCCGACTCGCTCGACCTGGGCGTGCTGTTCCGTGCCTCCCGCTACGACCGGGGCGGCGACGACTACCTCAACGCGCCGCTCGGGCGCGAGGAGTACGAGCGGTTCGTGGCCGAGCTGCTGGCCGCCGAGCGGGTGCCGCTCCACCCCGGTGAGGGCGGGGTGCGCCACTTCGAGGGGTGCCTGCCGGTGGAGGTGATGGCCGAGCGCGGCCTCGACACGCTGCGCTTCGGCCCGATGAAGCCGGTCGGCCTGGTCGACCCGCGCACCGGCCGGCGGCCGCACGCGGTCGTGCAGCTGCGCCAGGACGACCTGGCCGCCGGGCAGTGGAACATGGTCGGCTTCCAGACCAAGCTCGTGCCGCGCGAGCAGGCGCGGGTGTTCCGCCTCATCCCCGGGCTCGAGCGGGCACGCTTCGTCCGCTTCGGCATGGTGCACCGCAACACCTTCCTCAACGCGCCCCGGCACCTCGACCCGCTGCTGCGGCTCAAGGCCCGGCCCGAGCTGTGGGTGGCGGGCCAGCTGAGCGGGGTCGAGGGCTACGTCGAGTCGGCCGCCACCGGCCTGATGGTCGGTCGCAACCTGGCGGCCGAGCTGCGCGGCGGGCGGCCCGCGCCGCCACCGCCGGAGACCGCGCTGGGAGGGCTGGTGCGCCACCTCACCGCCCGGGCGGAGGCGGGCTTCCAGCCCGCCAACATCACCTGGGGCCTGATCGTCGGCGGCGTCGAGGTGCTGGCGAAGCGGGGCCGGGCGGAACGCCGTCGGGAGCAGGC
>CAYTJW010001097.1:0-2113 GCA_964438135.1 uncultured Thermoanaerobaculia bacterium | reverse complement strand
CCGAGGCCGGCCGGGCGGTGGCCGAGCACGGCCTCGACCTGGTCGACACCTTCGTCCCCGGGCCGGCCCTGGTGGCGCGCCTCGAGGGCGCGCTCCGCGACCGGCCCGCCTGGCTCGAGGCGTTGCGCCGGCAGGCCGCGGCCAGGGCTGCGGTGCCGGCGGTGGCCGACATCCGCCAGAGCGCCCTCGTCGAGCAGGTCGCCCGGGTAGTCCGCCGCCTCGCCCAGATCCAGCCGCTGGTGATCGTGCTCGAGGACCTGCACTGGGCCGACTCGGGCTCGGTCGCCCTGCTCTTCCACCTCGGCCGCCAGCTCGCCGCGAGCCGGGTGCTGGTGGTCGGCACCTACCGGCCGTCCGAGGTGGCGCTCGGCCGCGGCCCGGAGCGCCACCCCCTCGAGCAGGTGCTGCACGAGCTCCGGCGCGACCAGGGCGACACCGCGGTCGAGCTCGGCCAGACCGACGACCGCGCCTTCGTCGACGCCCTCGTCGACTCAGAGCCCAACCGCCTCGGCGGCGCCTTCCGCGCCGAGCTCTTCCGCCACACCCAGGGCCACGCCCTGTTCACGGTGGAGCTGCTGCGCACCATGCAGGAGCGCGGCGTCCTGGTCGCGGACCAGGACAGCCGCTGGGTCGAGGGGCCGGGCCTCGACTGGCAGACCCTGCCGGCGCGGGTCGAGGGCGCGATCGAGGAGCGCATCGGCAGGCTTCAGGCCGAGCTGCGCCAGACCCTGACCGTGGCCGCGGTCGAGGGGGAGGAGTTCACCGCCGAGGTCCTGGCCCGGGTGCGCAACGCCTCGAGCCGCGAGGTGGTGCGGGCCCTAAGCGAGGAGCTCGACCGCCGCCACCGCCTGGTGGCGGGCCAGGGCGTGCGTCAGCTCGGGTCCCTGCGGCTGTCGCTCTACCGCTTCGGCCACAACCTGTTCCAGCGCTACCTGTACAACGCCGTGGACGAGGCCCGACGGGCCTACCTGCACGAGGACGTGGGCGCGGTGCTGGAGGAGCTCTACGGGGACCAGGCCGACCAGGTCGCGGCGCAGCTGGCCCGCCACTTCGAGGCGGCCGGCCGGCTCGAGCGAGCGGTCCACCACCTGGGCCGGGCAGCCGCGCGGGCGACCGCGGTGTGCGCCTTCCGCGAGGCCGAGGCGCACGAGCGGCGAGCGCTCGAGCTGCTCGGGCGTCTGCCGGAGTCGGGCCAGCGCACCGCGGCGACCGTCGAGCGGCTCTCCGCCCTGGCCTGCGCTCTATCGCTGCGCGTGGGCTGGGCCCACCCCGAGGTCGGCGAGCTGTGCCGCAGGGTGGAGGCGTTGTGCCGGCAAACCGGCGACCGGGAGCACCTGTTCCGGGCGCTGTGGCTGCGCGTGGCGCACCACGGCAACCGGGGCGAGTACCACGAGCTGCGGCCCACGCTCGACGAGGCGATGGCCCTGGCCGAGGCCGCGGGCGACCCGGGGATGCTGCTCGTGGCCCACTGGGTCCACCTCTACCTGGTCATGGCCGGCGAGCCGGCCCGCGCCCTCGCCCACCTGCAGCTGGCCGCTGGCATTCAGGAGCCCGCCGCGGTCGAGACGGCTCGCCGGATCACCGGCGTCGACCCTCGCGCCGCCCTCGCCGCCTGGACCGGGTACGCGCTGCTGGCGCTCGGCTCCTTCGACCAGGCGACGGCGAGGCTGCGCGAGGCGGTGGACCTGGCGGACGAGAGCGGTCACGTCTTCTACCGGTCGTTCGTCCGCGGCATCGAGTCCTTCATCCTCGCCGAGCTCGACCCGGGCACGGCCTGCGACCTCGCCGCGCAGGCCGTGACCCTGGCCGAGGAGCGCGGCTTCGACGAGGTCCGCGGCTACGCCGTGACCGGGCTGGCCTGGGTCGCGGCCGGCCGCGGCGACCCCGAGCCCGTCGAGCAGCTCATCGCCTGGCTCGAGAGCTCCGACTTCAAGGGCGCCCTGAGCTGGTGCCTCGCCCTGCGCTGCGACCTGCTCCTCGCCGCCGGCCGCGCCGGGGAGGCCGCGGCCGAGGCGGTCCGGGCGCTGGGGCGGATCGAGACGACCGGCCAGCGGCAGCTCGAGGCCCGCTTCCACCGCATCACCGGCGACGCCGCGGCGCTGAGCAGCGACCC
>CAYTJW010001096.1:0-2115 GCA_964438135.1 uncultured Thermoanaerobaculia bacterium | reverse complement strand
TCACGTCATCCCTTCCCCCTTCCCCGAGCTTCGCTCGGCGCACGCCAGGCCCGAGCTACGTGTGATCACCTCGGGCCATGCCGAGGCTGCCGCGGGTCTTCGTCGAGGGCGGGCTGTACCACGTCCACAACCGGACCGGCCACGGCGCCGGCGTCTTCGCCGAGGGCGACGCGGGCCGGGAGCTTGTCCGTCTCCTCACCGAGGAGCTGAACGCTGACGGCCACACGGTCTACGCGTGGTGCGTCATGGCGAACCACTACCACGTGGTGCTCCGCAGCTCCGCCGTCCCGCTCGCGCGAACCTTCGGGCGAATCCAGTCCGGCTTCGGCCGATGGCGCAACCGCACGCTGGGGTCGAAGGGACCAACCTGGCAGAGCCGGTACAAGGCCAAGCTGGTCGAGGACGAGCGCTACCTGATGCAGCTCATCGCCTACGTGCACCTGAACCCTGTCGAGGCGGGGGTGGTCGCGGACCCGGCGCAGTACCCGCTCAGCGGAAACCGCCAGGTGCTCGCTGCCGGCGAGCCCGGACCGGTGGCCCGCGAGGCGGTGCTCGCCATCTACGGCGCGCACGAGCGCGAGGCGGTGAGGAGCTACCTCTCGTCTCTCTCCGCCAGTCGCACCCATGGCGAGGACTGGATGCACACCCTGCCCGGCGCTCTCCCCTGGTGGCGGCGGCAGGTGGACCGTCCGATCAACGAGCCTGACCTGGTCGCGCGGGTGGACGCTGACGGCCGCGCGAGCCGCGAGGCCCGGCCTCGGCTCGAGGCGCTGACCTACCTCGAGGCTGCGTCCGCCGAGCTCGGCGTCACCCTGCAGGAGCTCACGGATCGGAGCCGGCGCCAGGCACTCGCAGAGCTCCGGTTCCTCGTCGTTGGCGTCGGCATCGAGCGGTGGGGGCAGCGGGCGGGGCAGCTCGCCGCCGCGCTCGGGCGCCGGCCGGACTTCGTCTCCTGGTGGGCTCGAAAGGCCGGCTCGATGCGCCGGTCGGACCCTGCCTGGGACCGCCGGTTCGACCTGCTGGACGAACGACTCAGGGTCCGGTTCGAAGGGGCCCCCTGACCCACGTTGTCACACTTGTCTCGGGCCTGGCACCCTGGCTGGATGGGGCACCCTGGAGGAGGAACGGCGCACGCGGCGGGTGGTAGACTCGCGGCGACGGCAGCGGCCCGGGCCGGGGGTGTGCGGGAGGGTCGACGATGGCAACGCGACTGCACTTCACGGACGTCGAGTGGCGGACGGTCCGGGGCGTCCCCGCCTGGGTCGGCGTGGCCATGAGCCTGCAGGCGGCGAGCGGCTTCCTCGGCCAGCTCAAGGAGGGCGTGAGCCACGCCGGCGCGGTGGTCGAGGCCGGCCGCAGCTCGAACCCCCTCGTCGCCGACGTCGCCACCAGCGCCGACCAGCGGGCGGCGCAGACCGAGGTCGCCGCGTTCCTCAAGGGCGTCGACGCCTTCCAGGCGCCGGCGACCATCCGGGCGCGAGCCCTCGAGGAGGTCGGCCGGGCGCTGGCCCTGGTCGACGCCAAGACCATGCCGGCGGACGCCGCCGCCTACCGGGAGCTGATCCGGTCGATCGCCCAGCGGGTGGCGAACGCCGCCGTCGAGCGGGGCGAGCGGGTCAGCCCTCCGGAGCGCGCCTTCCTCGACGACCTCGAGCGACTGCTCGGGCCGGCCCCGGCCTGAGCCGCGGCCCCGCGCCGCCTCACCCCACACCGGCGAGCTCGAGCACGCCGGCGAGGCTGTCGAGCCGTCGAGCCGCGGTGTCGACGAACCGGCGCTCCCGGTCGAGCAGCGCTGCCGCCAGCCCGGCCCGCAGTGCGGCCTGGTAGTCCTCGAGCGGGCTGTCGCCGACGTGGAGGGCGCGCGCCGGGGGCACGCCGAGGCGGGCGAGGGCGCGGTGGAAGAGCGCGGGCGACGGCTTCTCGACCCCCTCGCGGGCGGAGACGGCGACGACGTCGAAGAAGCGGTCCAGGCCGACCTGCGCCAGGACCCCCGGCAGCCGGCTGTCCCAGTTCGAGACCACCGCCAGGCGCAGGCCGGCGGAGGAGAGCACGGCCAGGGTCGGGGCCGCCTCGGGGTCGGCGCGCCAGACCTCGGCCCGGGCGAAGGCCGCCCAG
>CAYTJW010001095.1:0-2116 GCA_964438135.1 uncultured Thermoanaerobaculia bacterium | reverse complement strand
GCCGCCGGCGGCTCCAGGCCGGGCCGGCGCGGCCCGATCAGGGGCTGGTCGGGGGACAACGGCAGGCGGAGCCGGGACGAGAAGTACAGCACCCGCCCGCCGCCGACCGGCACCGGCGAGGTCTCGACCGCGGCCGAGTTGACCGCGGCCGGGCTCGCCGGCGGCTCGCTGGCGGCCGGGCCGAGCTCGGGCAGGCGCCAGCGGCGGTAGGTCTCGAAGTCGAGCAGGTGGCTCGCGCTCATGCGGATGGTGGAGTCGCCGACCATGGTCGTGGTGCCGACGACGGGCAGAGCGACCACCTCGCTCCCGGGGCTGATGTCGACCAGCGCCGTGGGCCGGCCGGCGGCCATGACCACCGTGTCCTCGCCGACCTGGACCTCGGCCGTGATCCCCTTCTCGACCTCGGGCGTGGGCCGCCCCTCGGCCTCCTGGGTCTGGCTCAGGATTCGCGGCACCCCCACCCGCACCCGCACCACCTGTGCGCTCTGACCCGGGACATCCTGCACCTCGAGCAGGTTGCCGAAGATCGGCTCGTCCGGGTACGGGACGGGACGGTCCGGGTCGACCAGACCGCAACCGACCAGGGAAGCCAGCGCCAGCACCAACCCGACACCCCGCATCTCCGCACCTCCGCCCGGGGGCTCCCCCAGGTCCCGGCAGCATACCCGGAACTGCGGCCTGCCGCACCACCCGTGCCCGCCCGCCGCGGTCTCGGCGCCCGGTCCCGCCCGCGCCCGAGGCCGGCGGGCGGCCCCGTCAGCGCAGCCCCGGTCGGATCGCGGCCTTGAGAACCCGCCGCTCCGCCATGGCCCGCAGCGCCCCCTCGACCTCCTCGAGCGGGCGCTCGACCGACACCAGCCGGGCGAAGTCCGCCGCCGCCTCGGCGAGACGCCCGAGCGCCGAGGCGAAGGTCGCCGGGCGGTGGTGGTAGACGCCGCGCACGGCCAGCTCGGAGTAGTGCAGCCGGTGGGTGTCGCAGGGGACGACCGTGCCCGGCGGGCAGCCGCCGAACAGGACGACCGTGCCGCCGACGGCCGCCACGGCCATGGCGCTGGTCCAGCCGAGGGTGGTGCCGGTCGCCTCGACCACCACCGCGGCGCCGCGCCCGGCGGCCGTTGCGGCCAGCAGCCGGGACGGGTCGTAGGCGTCGAGGCCGAGCCGGACCCCCCAGGCCGCGCCCAGCGCCCTCGCCACCACAAGGCGCTCGGCCACGGGGTCCGCCGCCACCACCCGCGCCCCGCGGTGGGACAGCTCGCGCACGAACATGAGCCCGATCGGGCCCACCCCCAGCACCACCGCCTCCGCCCCGGCGACCTCGCCGCACGCCTCCAGGCCGTGGTGGACGCAGGCCAGGGGCTCGGCCATGGCGGCCACCCCCGGGTCGAGGCCGGCCGGCACCGGCAGGGTGCTGCGCTCGACGAAGCGGCGCGGCACCAGGAGGTGGTCGGCGAAGGCGCCGTTCAGGTAGCGGAGGTCCTCGCACAGGTTCTCGCGATGAGCCCGGCAGGCGGCACAGGCGCCGCAGGAGGCGGAGTTGGCCACCACCACCCGCTGGCCGACGGCGTACCGGCGGGCACCCCGGCCACGGGCGACCACCGTCCCCGCCACCTCGTGCCCGAACGGGGTCGGCGTCACCAGCATGCGGGGGTGGCCGCCACGCAGGAAGACCTTGAGGTCGGTGCCGCAGGTGGTGGCGGCGTCGACCGCCAGCAGCACCTCCCCCGGACCGGGCCGCGGCAGCGGCTGCTCGCGCAGCTCGACCTGCTCCGGGCCGACCAGGAACAGCACCCGGTGGCGACCGCTCATGGCTCGAGCACCACCTTCAACGCCCGCCGCTGGCGCGCCAGCGCGAGCGCCTCCTCGCAGCCGGCGAAGGGCAGCCGGTGGCTGACCAGGGGGCTCGGGTCGAGGCGGCCGGACTCGAGCAGGGCGACCACCCGCCGCTGCTCGTCCGCGCCGCCCGAGTAGGTGCCGACCAGCCGCTGCTCGCCGCGGAAGAACGGGTTGAGCTCGAACCCGGCCGTCTCGCCCGTCGCGGCGTGGGCGAAGAGGACGACCGTGCCGCCCGGCCGCAGGGCCGCCAGCGCCAGGGCGAGCGGGCCCCCGCCGCCGACGG
>CAYTJW010001094.1:0-2121 GCA_964438135.1 uncultured Thermoanaerobaculia bacterium | reverse complement strand
CAACGTCCTCCGCGACCGCACCGACGCGGCCGTGACGCCGCCGACCTACCTCGTCTACGTCGCCGGCTCGCCCTCCAACGGCAACCTGGTGGTGACCGGCAACGAGCTGCGCAACTTCACCAGCCACGGCATCTACGTCACCACGGCCACGAACCTCGACGACGCCACCATCAGCGGCAACACGATCACCCAGGACGCCGCCCGCGGCGGGGGCGCGCTCTACGGCATGCAGATCTACGCCACCGGCACCAACACCATCGCCGGCAACACCATCTCCAACCTCGCCACCAGCGCCGCCACGAGCAGCGTCTACGGCATCCGCCTCGACTCGGTGACCTCGGCCACGGTCGCCGGCAACCGGATCCACGGCTTCGCCGTCCCGCCCGGGTTCACCGGCTCCGTCCACGGCATCCAGTACTACGGCGCCTCCGGCCTGACCTCGCCGACCACGGTGGTCAACAACCAGGTGACGATCGCGCCGAGCCAGAGCGGGGCCTACTCGATCCGGGGTCTCGACAGCTGGGGCTACAGCGGCAACGTCGTCAGCTGGCACTACAACACGGTCTACGTCGGCGGCGCCGCGACCGGCGGCGACACCTACGCCTGCGTCCAGCGGGCGGCCTCGGTCGACACCTTCACCGACACCGTCTGCCACAACGCTCGCAGCGGCGGCAGCGGCGCCCACTACGCCATGGCCAAGAACAGCAGCGGCTCCTTCACCGCCGACCACAACGTCTACGTCGGCACCGGCGTCAGCGCCTTCCCGACCCGATTCCTCCACAACGGCACGACGGCGGTCGACCTCGCCACCTGGCGGGCGGGCACCGGCCAGGACGCCGCCTCCCAGGCCGACACCGCCGCCAACGTCGACCTCGCCGGCACCCTGGTCTACGCGAGCACCGCCGCCGGCGACCTCCACGTCGACGCGAGCGGGCCGACGCCGCTGGTCGCCGACGCCGGCGCGCCGGTCGCGGGGGTGGCGGTCGACTTCGACCTCGAGGCGCGAGACGCGGCCACCCCCGACGTCGGCTCGGACGAGTTCGAGGTAGTGGTGCTGCCGACCCTGTCGGTCGACGACCCGAGCAACCCGGAGCCCGCCGACGCGACCTTCACGGTCACCCTTTCGGCACCGAGCGCCGACACCGTCACCGTCCTCTACGCCACGGCGGACGGCACCGCCGCCGCCCCGGGCGACTACGCCGCGGCCTCGGGCACGGTGACGTTCTCCCCCGGCGACGTCAGCGAGACCGTGCCCGTGACGGTGGTCGACGACCTCGAGGTCGAGGGCGACGAGACCTTCCACCTCCTGCTCTCCGGCCCGGTCGGGGCCACCGTCGCCGACGGCGACGGCCTCGCCACCATCGTCGACGACGACGCCAGCCTGAGCGTCGCCGACGGCGCAGTCCTGGAGGGCGACGCCGGACCCGGCGCGACCCTCGACCTCGTGGTCACCCTGTCGCGGCCGCTCGCCGGCACGGTCAGCGTCGGTTGGGCCACGGTCGCGGGCGGCACCGCCACCGCCGGGGCCGACTACGCCTCCGGCGCCGGCACCCTCACCTTCGCCCCCGGCGACACCAGCGAGACCGCCTCGGTCACGGTCGCGGGCGACCTCCTGGACGAGCCGGACGAGACCGTGCTGGTCCAGCTCTCCGACCCGGTCGGGGCCACCGTCGCCGACGGCGAGGCCACCGGCACGATCCTCGACGACGACCCGATGCCCAACCTGTCGGCCGCGGCCTCGGTCGAGGTCTGCGAGGGCCAGCCGGCAGCGGTGTGGGTCCGCCTCGACGCGGCCAGCGGCTTCGACGTGAGCGTCGACTACCAGACCGCGGACGGCTCGGCCACGGCCGGCGCCGACTACACCGCGGCCAGCGGCACCGCGACCGTCGCCGCCGGGGAGCGGGAGGAGCGAATCGCGGTGGCGACCCTCGCCGACGACCTCACCGAGGCGTCCGAGACCTTCACCGTGGCGCTCGCCAACCCGTCGAACGCGGTCCTGCTGACCCCCGCGGTCGAGGTCACCATCTGCGACGCCAACGGCTTCCGCTGTATCTTCGCCGACGGCTTCGAGTCGGGCACCACCTCGGCCTGGTCGGGCACGACGCCGTAGCGGCGGGGTCG
>CAYTJW010001093.1:1140-2122 GCA_964438135.1 uncultured Thermoanaerobaculia bacterium | reverse complement strand
AGGACGCCTTCGACGGGCCGGCCGGGCGGGTCCTCGAGAGCTTCCACCGGCAGCGCCTCGTCTACGGCACCGGCCCGTGGCTGCGCCGCCTCAACCGGGCGCCGCGGACGAGCCCCTCGCGCCGGCTCCGGCGCACGGTCCGCGCCCACGAGGGGGCGGTGGCGGCGCTGGCCGTCTCGGCCGACGGCGAGGTCCTGGCCACGGGCTCGGTCGACGGCACGCTGCGGGTCTGGAAGGCGCGCGACGGCAGCCAGCAGGCCGGCGTCACGGCCCACGCCGGGGGCGTGACCGCCCTGTGCTTCCTCCCCGGGGAGGCGGGACCGTCCCTGCTCGCCAGCGGCGGCCGGGACGGTCTCGTCCGCGTCTGGGACTGGCGCGCCGAGCGCCCGGTCGCGTCCTGGAAGGCGCACGCCGGCCGCGTCCGCGGCCTCGTCGCCGTCGCCGGCGGGGCCTCCCTGGCGAGCTGCGGCGACGAGCCCTTCGTCAGGATCTGGCAGGGGCTCACCGGCGCGCCGGGGAGGGACCTCCGCGGCCCCAGGGACCGCGTCTTCGCCCTCGCCGTCGACGCCTGCGGGACGCGGCTCGTCGCCGGGGGGGAGGACCGGGTCCTGCGGCTCTGGCCGCTCGACCCGCCCGGCGAGGCCCGGACCCTGCGCGGCCATGCCAGCGCCATCCGCGCCGTCGCCCTGGGCCCCGACCCGGCCTGGGCCGCGAGCGGCTCGGAGGACGGCCAGCTCACGACCTGGGACCTGGGCTCGTCGCGCGAGCGGCTGTCGGTCGCGGCCCACCGCCGGCGGGTCTCCTGCCTGGCCGTCGGCCCGGCCACGGGACGCATCGCGAGCGGGGGCGGGGACGGCCTGGTCAAGGTCTGGGACGGCCTGAGCCTCGAGCCCATCGCCGAGCTGCCGGGGCACGCGGGCGCGGTCGAGGCGGTGGCGTTCGGCCCCGGCGAGCAGTGGCTGGCGTCGGCCGGGACCGACGG
>CAYTJW010001093.1:0-1130 GCA_964438135.1 uncultured Thermoanaerobaculia bacterium | reverse complement strand
CTGGCAGCTCGGCCAGGGCCGGACAGGAGAGCCGGGCTCGTGGGAGCACGAGGGGGCGGTCCTCGGCCTCGGCCGGAGCGAGGCCGCCGGCGTCGTGGTCACGGCCGGCGAGGACGCGACGGTGCGGCTCTGGGACGGTCGCCAGGGCGACCACCGCGCCACTCTCCGCGGCCACGTCGGCCCGGTCCACGCCGCCCTGCCCCTGGCCGCGAGCACCGTCGTCTCGGCCAGCGCCGACCGGACGGTCAAGGTCTGGGACGCCACCTCGCGGCAGCTCCTGCGGACCCTCGGCCAGCCGCGCCCGGGAGCTGCCGCCGCCCTGGCGCCGGCCGCCATCCCGCAGCGCTCCGGCGCCGCCAAGGGCGGCCACACCGGCGCCGTGACCTGTCTGGCCCGGGTCGGCGACGCCCTGGTCCTCTCCGGCGGCCGGGACGGGACCCTGCGGCTGTGGCAGGTCGCGGACGGGCAGGAGGTCCGGGTCTACGACGGGGGGCGCGGTCCGGTCGAGGCCGTGGCCTGCGACCCCGAGCGGCGCCTGGTCGTCGGCGCGGGGACGAGCCCCGACCTGGTCGTCTGGGACCTCGACAGCGACCGCGCGCGAGCGGTCTGGCAGGGCCACGCCGGCAACGTCACCTGCCTGGCCCTGCCGCCCCTCAGCAGCCACGTCGTCAGCGGCAGCCTGGATCGGACCGTCCGCGCCTGGGCGCTCCCGGGCGGGGAGTGCCAGACCTTCGCCGGTCACGACGACCGGGTCGACGCCGTGGCCTTCGACCCGGCGCGCGGGCTGGTCGCCTCGTCGGGCCACGACGGGTCGGTCCGCCTGTGGCAGGTCGGCGGCGGCCGCGGCCCCGTCGTCCTGGCGGGCCACCGGGCGCCCGTCCGCGGGCTGGCCATCGGCCCCGAGGCAGGGCTGGTCGTGTCCGGCGGCGACGACGGGTTCGTGTGCGTCTGGGTGGTCGCCGGGGGCGGGCCGCTGGCCGCGATCTGCCTCGGCGCGCCGGTCGTCGCCGTGGCCTGCCTCCCCGACCGGACCATCGTCGCGGCGACGAAGAACGGCGGCGTCGCCTTCGTCAGGCTCGAGGGGCGGGTCGCCGGCCCCGCCGTCCTCGTGCCGGCGGCGCCGCCGGTGG
>CAYTJW010001092.1:0-2123 GCA_964438135.1 uncultured Thermoanaerobaculia bacterium | reverse complement strand
TTATCCGTCGGCACAGTCCTCGTCCTCGCCCCTGTCCGAGCCCCCGGCCTCCGCCGGTTCCAAATTCCCGGACCGTCGTTTCCCGTTCCGGGTCCGTGCACAGCCAGGCGCCGCGCCCGGTTTGCGGCCCGAGTCCTCGTGGTCCCGTTCCATCTCCACGTGGCATGATATCCTCCGTGATTCCTGGTGCGCGCGGGCCGTTGCCCCGCGCACCGGGCCGACCAGCCGCTCCCCCTCGACCCAGACGCACCAGTCCCCGATCGCCGCCACCTGCCCCGGCGGGGCGAGGGGCTCCGGCAGCCTCTTCATCACCAGGCGGCCCTGGTGCACCAGCAGCAGCGCCTCGCCGGGCCCGACCCCGGTGTCATGCCACTCGCCGTGCACCCGGTCGTGGCGCAGCCAGCGGGTCAACCCGGGGTGGAGCAGGAGCCGGTGGCGCTCCAGGGTCAGGGTCCAGTCGTCGGGGCCGCCGAAGGCCCGTGCCAGGTTTGCCGCGCCGCTACGCAGGAGCGCCCAGCGCTGCAGCAGCCGGGCCTCGAGCGCGGCCTGGGTCGGCGTGCTCACCGCACCCTCCCGCCGGCAACGACCGCGGCCTGCTGCAGCACCTCCTGGACGTAGTACGACTGGAGGTCGTCGTAGTCGCCCTGCAGCCGGTGCCGCCAGATGGCCTTGGTGCTCGACCAGTCGTTCATCACCGGGTGGCCGCTCAGGCGACCGCGGGCGTGCTCCCAGAAGTCGACGCTCTTCTCGGTCCCGTCGGGCAGCCGCAGCCGGTAGAGGATGTGGTTGTCCTCGTAGAGGCGGTCGAACCAGGCGCTCGCCCCGCCGCCGGCGCGCAGCGTGCTCAGCTCGTTGACGACCACCAGCTCGAGGCCGGCCCGGTCCCCGTACGACCGTCGCACCGCGGCGAGCACCGCGGCGCGGCTGGCGTTGACGTAGCCCTCGCAGGTGAGCCGGTGGTAGTCGTCGAAGAAGCCGACCGTGTTGTCCCACAGGGCGGAGTAGACCTGGTAGGCGTGGTCGACGCCCGGCAGCCCCTGCAGCCGGTTGCCGACGTAGTGGCCCTGGGTCGCCAGGCGCCGGGCGATGGCGTCGAGCGCGTCCCTGAGGACCTCGTACCGGCAGCGGTCGAGCGACACCGTCAGCGTGTGCTCGAGGGTGCGGCCGCCGACCACCAGTCGGGCGACGATGTCGGGGTCGCCGGCCGGGATGTCCCGCTCCGGCGGGGGTTCCTTGAAGGTCGCGCTCACCGAGCGGCGATCGCCGGCGGTGGTGGCCGCGCCGAGCACGACCAGGTCGGCGTTGGGCCCGCGCAGGGCGAAGCCGATCTTCGCGGCCAGGGCCGGCTCGACCGCGGCCGGATCGACGGCGGTGTCGAGGGCGACCGCCGAGACCGTCGAGCCGCCCGGGCCGGGCTCGAGGGTCCACGGGCCGGCCGCGCGGGGGCTGCCGCCACCGGGGGTGAGACCGCCCGGCGGCACCATCGCGACCTGGTAGTCGAGCTTCACCACCACGGTCACCAGGGTCTCGAGGGTCGGGCGGCCCGGCACGACCCCGGCCACCGGCAGCAGGAAGCCCACCGCCCGCGTCGCGTCCTCGACCCGCAGGGTGGCGAGCAGCCGACCCTCGGCCGAGCGCGGCTCGACCGCGACACCGGTCGCGGCCGGCGGCGACAGGGTCAACCGGGCCTCGGGCACCGCCTGCAGAACGCCGTGCCCGTCGACCCGCTCCACCGACACGTCGAGCGTCGCCTCCTGCTCGAGCCCGAGCTCCGGCCGCTCGGGGTCGAGGCGCAGCTGGAGCCCCAGGCGCAGGCGGTAGGCGACGACCGCGCGGTGGCCGCGGCCGCTCTCGTCGGTGGTTTCGACAGCGACCGTCACCGCCCCGCCCTGGGCGGTCTCCGCGCCGGGCACGGTCGCCAGGTCGACGCCGGGGCGCGGTCGCACCGGCAGCGTCCAGGTGAGCCCGCCGTCCGGGGACGACGGCGGCGCGGCCGCCTCCAGGACTTGCGGGTCGGCGGTCAGGCCCGGCACGGCGTAGCGGAACGGCGGCGCCGCCGGGCGTCCGTCGGCCGCCGCGAACCAGGCCGAGACCTCCGGGAACACGAAGGCGCGCGCGGCTGA
>CAYTJW010001091.1:0-2125 GCA_964438135.1 uncultured Thermoanaerobaculia bacterium | reverse complement strand
GGCTTCGCCGAGTGCCTCTTGCAGCTTCTGACCAACGGCTACTGGGCGGTGCCGCCACGATACTGCGACGACTACCTGCTGCCCGCTTCGGGCGAGCCCATCCGGTGCCCTGACGACGGCCCGTGGCCCCTTCTCCGCCGGGGGCTCGAGCCCGACCAGGGCGAGCTGTCGCCGGTCGCGACCCTTCCCGGCAACGCCTCGCGGGTCTTCCCCACCCTGAGCCTCGACCCGGCTCGAGGGGTGCTGTGGCGGGGCCGGGAGCGGGGCGTCGACCTCCTGCCCCTCACGGCCGGCGGCGTCGGTCCGCCGCAGGAGAGCTTCACGTTCACCTTCCCGCCCTTCGACGTGCCCGACGCCACCCTGACCATGGCCTTCTACCACCCGGTGCGGCGCGAGCTGTTCCTGGTGGGCTCGGGCTCCGGCCGCGGGACTCTCTTCCTCTCGGTGGACGAGTCCATGGCGCCGGTCGCGACGTTCACCAGCGGACCCTTCCACCTCCACGAGATCCCCGTCACCCTCACCTCGGTGGGCGAGCAGCCCGCCGCGTACGAGCAGCTCCTGCCAGTGGTCGCCCACACCCCGGGCCGCCAGGGCACTTACTGGACCACCGAGCTGTGGCTCTACAACCCCTCTACCGAGCCGACCACCGCGGTCCTGCGGCGGGTGGCCGCGGCCGCCACCCAGCGCTCCGTTGACCTCCCCGGCCACGGCTCGCTGCGGGTTCCCGACGCCCTCGCCTTCCTCGGCGGCGGCCCGGACGGCGACGGCTCGGGCCACGACGCCGTCGTCGTCACCTCGCCCTTCCGCTGGGGCGAGCAGCTGGTGGCCTGCGCCCGGGTCTCGACCCCGGCCGAGGGGGGCGGCAGCTACGGCCACGCCGTGACTGCCGCCCCCGGGCGGCTCGGCTACTCCAACCACCTCCCCTACCTCGGCTCGCCCGAGCCCGAGGCGTACGACCGGGTGAACGTCTACGGCCTCGGGACCTCCCAGATCTACCTCGACCGGCGCGTGCCCGGCCGCTTCCGCCACAACCTCGGCCTGGTCAACGACAGCGACGAGGAGGTGACGATCACCCTGCTCTGGGGCCACATGGAGCTCGAGAGCCGAGACGCGCCCCCGTACCTGGATCGCCGGCCCGCGAGCGCCCTGCAGCAGGTGTCGTCGCCGCCCCACTCGGTGCGCGTGGTCTCGCTCGAGGAGCTGTTCCCGGCCGAGGTCACCGACCACTGGCCGCCGCGGATCGCGGTCTACGGCGACCAGCCCCTGGCCCTGTGGCTGTCCATGGTCGACAGCTCGACCGGCGACGCCACCTTCGTCCCCTACACGGCGTTCCACTGGTGGGGCGACGCCGCGCTCTTTCCGGCCGCCCTGCCGGTGGTGGCGCACGCTCCAGGCGCGGCCGGCACGAGCTGGCGGACCGACCTCTACGGCGCGGAGAACATCGAGGGCCTGCAGCCTCCGTACACGGTCCTGCAGCTCCGCCACCCACACGAAGATTGCGGCGGCGCCGGTCGCGACCTGGGCCGCTACCTGGAGGGCGAGCTGGCCATGCCGATCGAGGACTGGGCCGAGATCACCGGCTTCATGGCCGAGCAGACGGCGGTCTACTGGCGCACCATCTTCCCCGACGTCGCCCACCTCTACCCGGAGTGCGCGACCGACCCGGACCTCCAGGCGGGGCTGGAGATGGGGAACGGGACCACCTGGACCGGCGGCTGGAGCCGCACCTACACCACCCGGGCGGACGGCGGCACCTACGGCGAGATGCTGCCGCTCTACCCCTGGGGCGGCTGGCCGGTGCAGCACTTCGCCGGGGTCGAGGTGGGCCCCGAGCGGCGGGTCAACGTCGGCCTCTACAACGGCGACCACGAGCACGCCGTGACCCACCGGCTGACCCTGTACTCGGCGGACGGCCGCCTGGTCGCCGAGCGGACCCTCACCCTCGCGCCCCTCGACAGCCTCGGCCGCCGCCTCGAGCACCTGCTCGGCCTCGAGGTGGGCGACCTTCCCGCCGGCACCTACGGCCTCACCGTGCTGCCCCTCGACGACCCGGAGCACGGCGTCCACGGCCGCTGCTGGGCCTGGGTGTCGCTGGTCGACGAGGTCACCGGCGACCCGACCAACT
>CAYTJW010001090.1:0-2126 GCA_964438135.1 uncultured Thermoanaerobaculia bacterium | reverse complement strand
GCTGGCGCGGGCCGGCCGCCGCACCCGGGCCGCCCTGCTCGACCACGTCGCCAGCCCGACCGGGCTGGTGCTGCCCATCGGGCCCATGGTCGCCGAGCTCGAGGGCGCCGGGGTGCGGGTCGTCGTCGACGGCGCCCACGGCCCCGGCATGGTGCCCCTCGACCTCGCGACGCTCGGCGCCAGCTTCTACGCCGGCAACTGCCACAAGTGGCTGTGCGCGCCGAAAGGGGCGGCCTTCCTGCACGTGCGCGAGGACCTGGTCGAGGCGCTGCGGCCGCTGGTCGTCTCGCACGGCGCCACCCGGTCGGTGCCGGGCCGCTCCCGCTTCCGGCTCGAGCACGACTGGACCGGCACCCTCGACCCCTCGGCCTGGCTGGCGGTGCCGGCGGCGCTCGAGCACCTCGGCGGCCTCCTGCCCGGGGGCTGGCGCGCGGTCGAGGCTGCCAACCGCACCCTCGCCCTCGCGGCGCGCGACCTCCTCTGCGCCGCCCTCGACGTCGCCCCGCCCTGCCCGGACGACATGGTCGGCAGCCTCGCCGCCGTGCCGCTGCCGCCGGCGGCGGAGCCGGCCGACCCCGCGACCGAGCTCGACCCGCTCCAGGATTCCCTCTACCGGCAGCACGCCATCGAGGTGCCGGTGGTCTCCTGGCCGGGGTGGCCGCACCGCCTCCTGCGCGTCTCGGCCATGCTCTACAACGACCGCGAGCAGGTCCAGCGCCTGGCCGGGGCGCTGGTCGCGCCGGGGCTCGGGACCGGCTGCACCACTGGAATATGAGCACTACAGGCTAAGGTTCTTGCGCTCGCATGGTCGGGAAAGATCTGAGCGTAACCTCATCAAGAGTCTTCCGGCGCCCCCTTGACAGGCGCGGGGAAGGTCCCTATATTGACCGCTGGCACTCGCTGAGCAGGAGTGCCAACTTCTCGGAGTAAGTCGAAAGGAGATAGCGACATGAAGGTGAAACCTCTCGGCGATCGGGTGCTGCTGAAGCGGCTCGAGGCGAAGGAGCAGGTGCGGGGCGGCATCATCATCCCCGACACGGCCAAGGAGAAGCCGCAGGAGGCCGAGGTCGTCGCGGTGGGCGAGGGCAAGTTCGACGAGAGCGGGAAGCGGATTCCGATGACCGTCAAGGCCGGTGACCGGGTCCTGATCGGCAAGTACTCGGGCCAGGACATCAAGATCGACGAGGAAGAGCACACCATCGTCCGCGAGGACGAGATCCTGGCCATCATCGAGAAGTAAGGGAGGAACGAACCCATGCCTGGCAAGATGATCGTCTACTCCGAGGAAGCCCGCGCGAAGATCCTCGCCGGCGTCAACAAGCTCGCCGACGCGGTCAAGGTGACGCTCGGCCCGGCCGGCCGCAACGTCATTCTGGAGAAGAAGTTCGGCTCCCCGACCATCACCAAGGACGGGGTCACCGTGGCGAAGGAGATCGAGCTCAAGGACCGGCTCGAGAACATGGGCGCGCAGATGGTGCGCGAGGTGGCGTCGAAGACCTCCGACGTCGCCGGCGACGGCACCACCACCGCCACCGTCCTCGCCCAGGCCATCTTCCGCGAGGGCATCAAGAACGTCACCGCCGGCGCCAACCCGATGGAGCTCAAGCGCGGCATCGACCTCGCCACCAAGAAGGCGGCCGAGTTCATCAAGGGCCTGTCCAAGCCGGTCGAGGGCGACGCCATCGCCCACGTCGGCACCATCTCCGCCAACTCCGACCAGGAGATCGGCTCGATCATCCGCGAGGCGATGGAGAAGGTCGGCAAGGACGGCGTGATCACGGTCGAGGAGGCCAAGGGCCTCGAGACCACCCTCGAGGTGGTCGAGGGCATGCAGTTCGACCGCGGCTACCTGTCGCCCTACTTCGTGACCGACGCCGAGCGCATGGAAGTGGTCCTGGCCGAGCCCCGCATCCTCATCTTCGAGAAGAAGATCTCGTCGATGAAGGACCTCCTGCCGATCCTCGAGAAGACCGCCCAGCAGGGCCGCCCGCTGCTGATCATCGCCGAGGACGTCGAGGGCGAGGCCCTCGCCACCCTGGTGGTGAACAAGCTCCGCGGCACGCTGCAGGTGTGCGCCGTCAAGGCCCCCGGCTTCGGCGACCGCCGCAAGGCCATGCTCGAGGACA
>CAYTJW010001089.1:0-2127 GCA_964438135.1 uncultured Thermoanaerobaculia bacterium | reverse complement strand
TGTAGCCGCTGTGCGTCACCAGCCCCAGCTCCGGGTGCTGCTCGCTCACCAGGAAGCCCGCCGTGGTGAAGGTGAAGGTCCGGGTGCTCGGCCCGGAATCGTCGGGATCGTCTGATCTGGCACCGATGCAGTCGCCACCCCGCCGCTCGAGCTCGAGGCGGCGCCGCACCAGCTCCACCAGGTCGGTCTCCCGCTTCAGCCGCTCGAGCTCGTCTTCTGGAATCCGCCCCATTCGCCCCCTCCCTCGCGGAAGCCTGTCAAGTCTCTCATGCGTTATGATGACCGTAACCGAGGCGTTCTATCGTGTCAAGGGGCCTCGAAGGGAGGGGGTAACGTGGAAGCGGCAAAGGGGTGGACGAGCACCATGGCCTTCTCTGATCGCCTCAGCACGCTTCGCAAGAAAAGGGGCCTGACTCAGCAGGCCCTCGCCGACCTGGCAGCTGTGCACGTGGTCCAGGTCCGGCGCTACGAAGGGGGCGGGGCCGAGCCGAGCCTCGAGATCGTGCGCAAGCTCGCGGTGGCTCTCAGCGCCAGCGCCGATGAGTTGCTGTTCGAGAAGGACGAGCGCGGCCCGGACGAGGAGCTACGGTTTCAGTTCGAGGCGGTCGGTCGCCTCGACCCCAGTGAAAGGACCCTGGTCCGCGAGCTTCTCGACAGCATCATCGTCCGCCATGACGCCAAACGCCTCTTCATGAGGGGCGCCCGGGAAGAGGGAAGCCCATGAGCCGCATCGCCGAGTACGAGCTGCTCTCCGCCGCCGACAGCAAGCAGCTCAACCGCCAAGGTGAAGGAGCGCATCGCCGAGGGCTGGCAGCCCTACGGCGCCCCCTTCGGCCTCAAGGGCGCCATATTCCAAGCCGTCGTCCGCACCGCCAAGCGCATCCGCAAGACCAGCGAGGACTGAGCCGCGGGCCGGACCTCACTTCCCAACATCCTCAAGCCAGAGGCACCGATGGAATCGTCTGACCCGGCACGGATCAGCCCGGCACCGAAGTGCTATGAGCCGGACGGAAATGGCGGGCCGAAGATCCTCGCTCGTAGTGCCTCGCGTGCGGGCTCGCCGACAAGTACCCGTTCGAGGCGTCCATCGCCATCTTCGTCGATCTCAAGATGCAGAGTCCCATCGCGTTCCTGGTAGTGGACGTCGAACTCCCCGTTCAGGCGGGAGCTCTCCCATCCTTCGAGGAAAACGAATCCCGTTGAAGGGGCGTTGTCCAGAGACCGAATCCGGGCGCGCGAGTCGATGATACCGTCACGGTTGCGGTCGCAGGTCACCACTGAGAGGATTCCCCAGCGGTAACAGTACCGGACGATGCCGAGGCTGGGGTTCGAGACAACCACAGTGCGAAACAGAACGAGGTGGAAAAGAAGATACGCCAAGGCGAGGGCCAATGCTCCGGAGCCAGCGAGCAACACGCTTCGGCGGGACATCCGCTAGCCCCCGTTTGGGAGATCGTTGATGTTCAGCTTCTCGCGGAGCTTCTCGGCGTCCTCCTCCGAGAACTCACGGACCTCCTCGGCGAGTTCCTCGGGAGTGAGACCAGTCTCCATCGTGGTTCCACGATCAGCCGGATCGGGATGGAGCGGGGTCCCCGGTGGCGCTGCATCGAAGTCGTACTGCGGGAGAGCCTGGCTTCCGTGGCCCACCTCGTGGGACGTGACGTTGACAAGGAAGTTCATGCCCCCTTTGCCTGCCGGGGCATGCTGGGTCGAAACTACGGCCTTCTGCGACCCAGGGTTCGTGACGCCGTAGCCCTTCGAACCTCCACGGTCAAGGCTCTTCTGGGTGTAGCGGACGCGGACCACCGAGTCGTGCGCACCGAGTTCCGACTTCCCGGGCACGGCGGAGGAGCCCCTTTGAAGGGAGTACACCTTGTCCACACCAGCGTTGGTGTAGACCGCCCGTACGCCCTGCATGAGCCGCTCCTGTTGGCCCGACGACAGTCCTGAGCCCCTGAAGTCGTAGACGATGTAGAGATCCTCCCCGTTGGGATCTACCCCTTTCAGCGGGTTGTTGCGCACATAGCTGTACCGGTTCCACGACTGGCTGTTGCCAGTGGAGCCTCCCTTCGGGTCCACGGAGACGAACCTCCCCACCGTGTTCGAGTAGTACCTCGCATGGAGGTA
>CAYTJW010001088.1:0-2130 GCA_964438135.1 uncultured Thermoanaerobaculia bacterium | reverse complement strand
CCAGCAGCCCACCCACGCCTCATGACCGGCACCCGCGTGTCAGGAGGTCTGGAGCGCTAGCTGCTGGCGCCATGTCGGAGGCCGATGAGTGGTTGAGCCGGGCCGAGGGGATGCTGGCAGGGGTGCTGCGCCCAGAGGGGGACCCGTTTGCTCGCAGCCTTTACGACGACACACGCTACCGCTTGGCGGCAGTCCGGACCACGGCTGCACCGAGCGTCGGCCAACTGCTCGCGGCTCACCGTGCTGCACTTGAGGTCATCGGACCGAGCAAGGAGTGGCTCGCCGGCCGAGCTCAGCAATGGACGTGGCGGGAACTCCGCCACCTCCGCGTGCTCCTCGCCGTGGATTCACCCGAACCAGAGCTCGAAGAACGGCTTCTCACGGCCCTCGGCCGACTGCCGTTTGACGCTCGGTGGCTGCGTTTTGCCGCGCAAATCCTCAGAACCAACGCCGAGAATGAGCGGCTTTCAAGCGCAATCGGGAGAGTCTGTCTGAGGCGGGCGGCCGAAGCCAGGGATACGCTGCGCAGCGGGCAGTCCCTGCACAGACTCGCTCTCCTGATCGTGGAGCCCGGAAGGTGGTCAGAGTCGGCCCTCCCGTGGGCGAACGAGGCAGCGCAAGGTCTCGTCGACCCTCAGCCTAACGACGTCGGTCTGCTAGCCGAAGCGGTGGACGTGCTCGCCCGTCAGGCCGACAGGGACCGCGCGGTCCTGCGAGGGTTGACTGGGCTTGGCGAGCGAGTTCTCGCCGCCCTGCGACCTTCCCTGGCGCGCTACTCCGGGGACGAGTGGGTCGAGCGGTTGTACGCGCTGAGTCTGAGGATGCTGGCGTGGAACTGCCTCGCATGCCGAACGCAGAGCGACGAACCGGTCGAGGCTCTGCGGAGCTTGAAGACTGCGATCAGGAGGATCGATGGTCTCTATCGAGCTCACCTTGTGGATGTAGAGGGGTCGTCCCGGTGGCTCTGGTGTGACTGGGTCGAGTGGCGGATCGCCTGTGCACAGCGGCTTGGTGCACTCCGCCTGCGGAGGGCACCGCGTGAGCAAGAGGCTGAGCGCCAAGGGGCGGCTCTGCAGCAGCTGATTGCGGATTGTGACAGCACGACGGCGGGACACCCAGCCAGCCATGCTGCTGCGCTCAACGTCTACCGCTACCTCTGGGACTGGGAGAAGATGCGCGCGCGGTTGCGGGCGTTGACGCTTGCTGTGGGGGGCTTTGCGGACCGCCTGCGCATGGCCGACTTGGCTTTGCGGGCGCTCTCGGCAGTCGCATTCGCTCCGCCTCTCTTGAGGGCTCCGGACGTACTACTCGACGAGGAGGAAATGAGACTGCTGCGCCACGTTTTGGCCGAGGTTGCAGCGGGTTGGACGGGCCATTCGGCGCGGGAATGGGTCGGGTTGATGCAGCAGGCACTTGCTGCTCCTGACGACGGTCAGCTATGGGTGGCCATAGTGCAGCGCGGCGAGGCAGTGTTCGGTCCACCTCGCCAGTACTGGCAGAGCATCGTGGACCGGCTCGAGAGCGAAGAGCCCCGAGCCGAGGGCATCGTCGCCCAACTGACTGATCAGAGAGTGCTTAACCTGACCTCGCGGTTGTTCCGCTTTGGATGCGGGAATCCGGCGTTGCCAGAGGATCTTCGGCTGCAGCTGGGGGAGCTGGCAGTCGCTGCCGCGGCAGGTGCTGACTTGTGGTACGGCTCGCAACATGAGGGGGTCCACCACCCGATTGCCAGATTCCGCCTCGGGACCGCAATCGGTTTGGCGCTGGCGGTTTCGCCCAACCAAATGTTGTTCGGTGAGGGCGGTGCAGCGTATCGAGATCCTCGACCGCGCTCGTGGGTATCCCTGATGGAAAGAGAGCTCGGCGCGGCTCACTCCCACAGCGTCGGTCGATACCATCAGCATACCGGCCAGGTCTGGAGGTGCCTGCGTGAACTGCTAGGGCAGCCTGCGCGTAGTCGTGCCGGTGCCGCCACCGAGGCCTGAACTGGCGGGCGGCACCGCTTACCGGAGGGGTCGCCTCAGAGGATCGGGAACAGCTGGCACCAGAGGGCGAACAGGACCGTCTGCAGGGGAACGAACAGGGCCAGCAGCGCCACCCCGAGCCAGGGCCGGCGGGCGACGAGGATCC
>CAYTJW010001087.1:0-2134 GCA_964438135.1 uncultured Thermoanaerobaculia bacterium | reverse complement strand
CGAGGAGCTCGCGGCGCTCGCCGCCGCGGGGCGCTGGCACCTGCTGGCGCTGGCGCGGGCCGGCCGCCGGTGGCAGCGGCGCGGCGGCTGGAGCTGGGAGGGACGGTGAACGAGGAGCAGGTCGAGCTCAGGCCCTTCGCGCCGGGCGACGAGGTCCCCGTCAACGACGCCTTCAACCGGGTCTTCGGCGCCGGGCGCTCGCTCGCCGAGTGGAGCTGGAAGTTCCCCCTCGTCCCGCCCGCCGATGGTGGTCGGCCGATCCTGCTCGCCTGGCGCGGGGGGGAGCTGCTGGCGCAGTACGCCGGCCTGCCGACCCGCTTCCAGGTCGACGGCCGGGTGTGGCCGGCGGTGCAGATCGTCGACGTCTTCTCGACCCCGGCGGCGCGCTCGCTGTTCTCCCGCCGCGGGGTGTGGGTGCAGACCGTCGAGCGCTTCTTCTCGGACGTCGCCGCCTCGGGCCGCTACCCGCTCCTGTTCGGCTTCCCGGGCCGCCGCGCGCTGCGCCTCGGCGTCCTCCAGCTCGGCTACGACGCCATCCCGCCGCAGCCGATCACCTCCCTCCGGCGCGAGGTCGGGCGCGTCGAGCTCGCGCCGCGGCGGCTGCTCTACCGCGCCGAGCTGGCGCGCGACTGGGAGCCCCGCCTGGACTCGCTGTGGCAGCGGGTCCGCGGCCAGTACCGGGTGGCGGCGGTGCGCGACGCGGAGCGGGCGCTCGGGCGCCTGGCCGGCCACCCCCGCGTCCACTACCACCGCTTCCTGGTCTTGCCGCGGCTGTCGGCCGAGGCGGTCGGGTTCGTCGCCTTCACCAGCGACGGCGGCAGCTGCCGGTGGGTCGACCTGGTCTGGGACCACGGCCACCCCGGCGCCCTCGACCTGGTCGCGCACCTCGCGGCGCGGGTGGCCCGCCAGACCGGCGCCGCCGCCGAGGAGCTGTGGTTGAACGGCGACCCGGAGGGGGTCGAGCGGCTCTGCCGGCACGGGTTCGTGGCCGGGCCGGAGCCGCAGGGGCTGGTGCTGGTGGCGCGCTCGTTCAGCCCGGAGCTCGACGTCCGCGCCCTCGACGGCCGGGTCTACCTGACCATGGCCGACGCCGACCTGGTGTAGGCGAGACGGGTCAGGCAGGAGGGCTCGCGGCGTCCACGGGCCCGGCGACCCCCGTCCCCGCCCTCTCCCGGTAGATCAGCCACAGGTTGCGGACGTACACGACCCAGCCCGCGCACTGGCCGAGGACCCCGACCAGGTCTCGCCGCCACAGGAAGTAGGCCAGCAGCATGCTGGCGCCGACCAGGCTCAGCCACCAGAAGCCGACCGGCACCACCGACCGCCGCGCCCGCTCGCTCACCAGCCACTGCAGCAGCATGCGGCCGGTGAACAGGACCTGGCCGAGCAGGCCGAGCCCGACCCAGAGGATGCCGGCGGCCGAGGTGATGTTGAGGAAGCGGTAGACGAGGCCGCGCTCGCGCCCCTCGTCGAGGAGCAGGCGGGCGAAGGCGTCCGGCGGGAGCCGCTCGACCGTGCCGTCGAGCCGCTCGACCAGGAAGAGCCTCTCGCCGGCGTTGCCCTCCTCCACGGCGACGCTGCGGCAGTCGGGCGGCAGTGGCTTGAGGCGGAGGTCGACCCGGCGGGCGGCGTCGTCGGCCGCCGCCGGCAGGGCCAGGGCGAGCAGCAGGGCGAGGGGGAGCGCGCCCCTCACCGCAGCCGCCAGCGCAGGTGCCGGTCCTGCAGCCAGCGCACACCGAGGGCGTCCCGCAGGCCGCGGAAGGCGCGGTCCCAGGTGCCGTACTTGCTGGCGCCCGCCAGGCGCGGGCGGTGGCGGACCGGCACCTGGCGCACCGAGAAGCCCTCCAGGCGCAGCAGGGTGGGCAGGAAGCGGTGGGCGCCGTCGAACAGGCGGACGGCGCGGATGGCTTCGCCGCGGAACACCTTCAGGGGGCAGCCGGTGTCGACGATGTCCTCGCGGGTCAGACGGTTGCGGACGCCGTTGGCGAAGGCGGAGGAGAGGCGCCGCCAGCCGCTGTCGTGGCGCTCGGCGCGGATGCCGACCACGGCGTCGACCTCGCCCCGGGCGACCGGCCCGAGCAGCGCCGGCAGGTCCTCGGGGAAGGTCTGCAGGTCGGCGTCGAGCAGCGCCACC
>CAYTJW010001086.1:0-2145 GCA_964438135.1 uncultured Thermoanaerobaculia bacterium | reverse complement strand
CTCCCCGAAGGAGCGTTCCCACAGCCCCAGGATGGCGTCGAGGCTGGCGGCCTGGACCGCGGAGAGCTGGAGCGTGTCGGTGGCCTTGTCGTAGCGGTTGGTCTTCATCTCGGCCGCCACCCGGGCGTCCACCATCTTCCGCTCGACGGGGCTCAGCGCCTCCACCGCCTTGCCGTGCTCGGCCTGAGCCAGCGCCGACTCCACAGCCTTGCCCCACTCGTGCAGGGTGACGGCCGAGAACTCGGTGCCGCGCTGGGAGCCGTGCCCCCAGACGCTGCCGTGGTCCATCAGGCCGTAGCGCTGGTAGACGTCCTGGCCGGCGAGGATGTCGGCCTTCGTGAACAGCACCTCGCCGCCGGGCGAGACCACCTGCCCCGGGTAGGGCGCGAGGCGGTCACGGGTCTGGAAGCCCCCCAGCAGGAGGCCGCCCATGGCGACCACGAAGCAGATGATCGCCGCCCACTTCAACCGTTCCGTCGACATCTCCTCACCTCCTCCTTCCGACTCGCTCCTGCAACCCGTTGTACCCGGGAGCATGCGTCGTTGCCTTGACCCCGGTCAAGACGGCGCCGGGCCGGTCGGGGCCCGGTGCCCCGCCGAGGAAGGACGCCGCCGGGGAGCTCCGCGGTGTCCAGAGGACGGTCGACGCGCTCGTCACCTCCCTGCGCCAGCGCCGGCGCCGGCAGGGCCCGGCCCGGGACATGCGTCAGGCCGTCGACCTCATCTGCGCGTGCCGACGCCTGCGGCTCAGGCCCTTGGCAGACTGCGTCTGTTGACAGTCCGGCCGCTGCCCGCCTAGGCTCTCGCCGTGTCGCGTCCTGGAAGTTCCGTCGAGCCAGCGGGTGCAAGACCCGTCCAGGTAGGTGCCGGGGCGCCTGGTAGCAGGCCCCAGTCGTCGGTCGAGAGGCCGGCGGCCGCGCGCGGCCCTGTTGCGGATGCCGCCTTACAGGCGCGCGCGCAGCACGCGCAGCTCGGCCTCGGACATCGTGCCCTTGAGGCCGAGGAGCAACCGGTCGTTGAAGAGCCCGGGGTGGTAGAGCCCGTCGCCGTCGCCGACCAGCGTGTCGGTGACCCCGCACAGGTCGAGCAGCCGGTACCACTCGGCGTTGTTGCGGGCGAGCCTGGAGACCTCGATGCCGAGCACGATGCCGACTTGACCGAGAGCAACCTGGGCAGTCATGCGTTCAAAGCCGGAGCGGTCGACTACCCCCGCTGCCGTGACACCGAGATCATCGTCGACAACCTCGACCTGTGCACGGCTCCATCCCAGCTCGCACGCGGTGTTGACCAGGCCGTACTGTCGGTCAGTGGACTCGCGGTTGCGCAAGACCTGGCCCGGGCTGGACTGTCGCAGGTAGACGAAGGCGCTGCGTCGGAGATGTGCGGCCGTGATCTTGCTGGTGTCACTCATCGCCCTTCTCCTCGTCGCCGGTCCTCCGATCTGCGCTTTCTGCGTTGGCCGCCTCCGCGATCACCCGAGCCAGCGCTGCCACCACCTCGGTCCGCTGCTGCCCGTCGAGCGTCCCCCAGACCGGCGCGGCGCCGGCCGGCGGCGGGGTTTCCAGGAAGCTCATCTGCACCGTCTGCCGTCGCATGGGCGTGCTCCTCCGCTTCGAGCTGTGGAGTCCCGGGCGGGGCCCCGAGTCGACGCAGCAGAGCATCGACGACCGTGCGGGCGCGCAGCAACTGCGAGAGTGAGGCTCGCGTTGCGGCTTGAGCGTCAGGCGCCCCGTCCAGATCCGTCCACTGCGACGGGATCAGCAGACGCGTGCCGTCAGGGAGCACGACGACCAGCAGCTTCTCCCCGCGCCGGTGTTGCCACCCCAACACCTCCAGTGCCTGTCCCTCGAAGGGGTGGCGATGGCGCAGGATGGTCACCTTCTCCGGGTAACCGTCGAGGTGGTGGTGATGGGTATTGTGTCGTAGGTTCTCTTGGCAGCATCGACCACGAGTTGCTGCTGGAGCGGGTGGCGCGACGGATTTCGGATCGGACGGTGCTGCGGCTGATTCGGCTCTGGCTGAAAGCGGGTGTGATGGAGGACGGCGAGGTCGAGCGTAGCATCGCTGGGACCCCGCAAGGTGGCGTGATTTCGCCGCTGCTGTCCAACATCTACCTGCACTACCTCGACACGGTGTGGGAGCGCC
>CAYTJW010001085.1:0-2146 GCA_964438135.1 uncultured Thermoanaerobaculia bacterium | reverse complement strand
CACCGCCGGCCGGCGGCGGGGGCGCCGAGTAGCGGGCCACGCCAGGGGCGGCGGCGCGGGCCCGAGGCGACCTCCGCCAGCCTGGCCTGCGGCCGCGATCGTCGACCCCGGCGAAGCTCAGGTCGAGGTCCCGACCTCGAGCGCCTCGAGGCGCCGCTCCAGTCGCGCCTTCTCGACCCCGAGCCCGACCTCGTGGAGGAGGATTTCGAGGCCGTCGACCGCCCCGACCTGGCTCGAGCGGGGCAGGTTGTCGCCGTACAGCACCGCCACCACCTCCCCGTCCACCACCAGCGGCACCAGCACGACCTCGACCGCCGCCGCCGCGCCGAGCTGGTCGAGCAGGTAGGCGCCCCACAGCGAGCGCGCCGGCCGGCCGCGGAAGGGCTGGCCGGTGGCCAGCACCGGCGTGAAGGTCGACTCCTCGTCGGCCGGCAGCCGCAGCTGCCGCACGCGCTCGTCCGCGTCGGCGAAGCGCAGCCCGAACTGGCCGATGCCCTGGATCGAGTCGCCTCGCACCGCGAACAGCACCCCCCGGCTCACCACCTGGGCGGCGTAGCGGAGGATGAGGAGCGCCACCTCGGCGGTCAGCTCGGGGTCCATCCCGTGCAGCTCGTGCGTCTCGTCGACCAGCCGCCGCAGGCCGTCGAGGGCGCGGCTTGGCTCGAGCGCGGCCGGCTCGACGGGCACCCACGACACCTCGCCGGTGCGCTGGTCGACCAGCACCTCGAAGGCGGCCGAGATGTCGGAGCGCGACGCCTCCGCGGGTGGCGCGGGGGCAGCCGCCGCGGCGTTGACCTCGTGCCGCCAGCGCGCCCGCTCCCCCTCGTCGAGCTTGGTCAGGGCGGCCAGCACCAGCTCGTCCGACTCCACCCCGGCGGCGAGGGCGAACCAGCCCGCGTCGAGGGCGATGGCCTCGGTCTCGGGCACGTCGACCGGCTCGAAGCAGAAGGTCCCGTCGCGCCACGTCACCAGCTCGCGGACCGTCGCCTCGATCTGCTCGCGGATGAGCTCCTCGAGGGCGCCCACCCGGCCCTCGCGGTACTCGACCAGGAAGGTGCCGGAGTCGGTGACCGCGCCGGGCAGACGGCGACCGACCGCCTCGACCAGGCGCGAGTCGGGTCGCACCCGACCCGCCGCCAGGCTGGCGCAGAAGGCGGAGCGGAGCGAGTCCGAGGCAGCGAACACGACCTTGCCGAGCCGGAACAGCACCACCCCCTGGCGGTCGCCGTGGCCGAGCACCAGCTTGCCGGTCTTGCCCGTCAGCGCCAGCAGCTGGAAGACCTCGGCCGGCTCGAGCTCGCTCAGCCGCCCCCGGAAGGCCATCCCCCTGCTCCGCGCGACGAGCGTCCCCGCACCACGGCGGGATTCTAGCGGGATCCTCCCGGCCGGTCGAGACGTGCACCGCAGCGGTGCGTCGCGGTCCAACCCGGACCGCGGGCGGGCGTCGTCCACGGCCCCGGCCAGGAGCCGGGGCGTCACACGGGTCCGGCTCGGGCGCCACGAGCTCGGGTCGCGCCGACGGGTCGCCACCGTGAGATGTAAAAGACGTAAAAATATCGACTTGCGTCCGACGCTCGGTGCTACACTCCCGGCCATGCGCCGGTCGGGCCCGCGACCGCTCCTGCCCCTCGCCGTGGTCGGCGCCATGCTGCTGCTGCTCTCCCTCCTCGCCGCCCTCCAGTACCGCTGGATCGCGCAGCTGTCCGAGGCCGAGCGGGATCGCCTGCAGGCCGGCCTCGACCGCTCCGCCGCCCGCTTCTGCGCCGACTTCGACCGCGAGCTGGCCCGGGCCGTGGACCTGCTCGAGGCCGCCGGCGCGCGCGACGACCGCGAGCTGGCCGGCCTCCTCGCCGCGCGGCTCGACCGGTGGCGGGCGGAGGCCCTGGCGCCGGACCTGATCCGCGACCTCCACCTCCTGCGGCGCCTGCCCCAGTCGGACCCGCCCCGACCCGGGGCGCAGGTGACCCTGCTGCGCTTCGACGCCGACACGGGCAGCCTGCGGCCGGTCGCGTGGGACCCGGAGCTGGACGTGGTCCGCGCCACCCTGCGCGACGGCGGGCCGATCGCCGCCCTGGAGGAGCGCCTGCCCGGGCTCGTGCTGCCGCTCGAGAACCCCGCCCCGCCGCCGCCCGCGGACGGGCCGCCG
>CAYTJW010001084.1:0-2151 GCA_964438135.1 uncultured Thermoanaerobaculia bacterium | reverse complement strand
TCCGACCGGGGCGCCGCGCCTGTGCCACGAGCCGCAGGCGGACCCGGGATCTGGCCGGCCACCCCGAGAGGGGTGCCCGTCCCGCGGTGGGCGCGAAACTGTCTCGCCATGGCGCGCAGTGTCGCGTGACCGGAGGTCCTTGCCGGTGCCCCACGGGCCGACCGTAGGCCCAGCCGAAGCTGCGCCCGTGCGACGGAAGCGCGGCCCTCCGACATGGACCGGGCTGAAGACCATCTCCGGTGGCCAAATGGGCGCCGGCCGGGCCGGGCGCGACGCGGCAATCCGGAGCGGCCTCGCTCACGGCGATCGCTCAGCGTCACCGGGTCGCGGGAGAGCAAGGAGCCGTGGGTCACGACCGGGCGCTGGGCGTGATCGAGGGGGTCCTCTTCGGCTCGCCGCTCTCGGTCGGGCCTGCCGGCGCGGCGGGTGCCGGGGTCGGGGCGCCGCTCGGCAGCGGTTGACCCCCGCCCCCGCCAGGGCGAGACTGGAGGAGAGGGGGCTTCATGAGCGGCGAAGAACGTCTCGCCCGCCTGTGTCTCCCTTACCTCGCCGACGAGCCCGAGGAGCTCCTCCGGGAGCCGGAACGGCTCGAAGCCGAGGGCACGAGCGTCCTGGATCGCGCCGACGCCTGCCTCGAGCGGCGCCGCACGGAACGTCTTCTCGCGGCGAGGGCTCTTCAGCAGGCCGGTGACGGGCAGCCAGTCAACTGATGGCACATTGCCTTATGGCGGCAGGCACCGGCATGGGCTTGCCCCTCCAGCCTCGGTCACGACCCTGGGGAGTTCTCTTCGAGCCATCTCTGGCAGGCGGACGTTCTGGGGTGGTCAGGTCCGAAGCGCGAAGTGCTGATCGCGAGCGCCCGGCGAATCAGCTCGCGCGCCTCCTCGAGGTTGCCTAGGTCCTGCTCGATCGTCGCCAGATTGGAGTAGACGACCGCCAGGGTGGGGTGGCCGAGCTCGCACTCTCGCTCCTGGATGGCGATGGCGAGGCGCATCAGCCGGCGGGCCTCCGCGTAGCGGCCGAGGTCCTTGAGGAGCCCGGCCGTCGCGTTCCCGAGCCAGCCCCCCTGTCTGTGCCCGGCCTCGAGCAGGTGGTCGGCAAGCCACGCCAGCGGCTCGATCTCCCACCTGGCCTCGCGTCGCACCCAGCTCGTCTCGAGGTCGTTCAACCTCTCACTGACGTGCGCGATGACCGTGTCGAGCCGCGCCGCGCTCCCCTCCTCGCCCAGCCGCGCCCGTACCACCGCCGCCACGAGCCGGTGCATCCGCAGCACCCGGGGCTCCTCGGTCCGCGTCAGCAGCCGAAGCCCCTGGAGCCGACGTTCCAGGCGCGGCCACGGAGACGAGGGATGGCCGGGCGAGGCATCGCTCGCCATCCCGGGTGCGGCCTGGCCGACCAGGTGCCGCAGCCACGGCGAGGGGATGGCGTCAGGGGGCAGGACCGCGGCGTGCTCGACGGCCAGCAGCTCCGGCGGCGACAGGGCCGCGAGGGTCGGCTCGAGCAGCGGCCCGATCAGCTTGTCGGGGTGGCGGGATAGGGCCACCAGGTCGTCCGAGCCCGCGGCCTCGACCGCGCCGACGCCTTCCCGATCGAGGCGGTCGAGGAACCCGGCGCAGCTCACCTCCGGGTTCCGCCACAGCCACACCGACACCACCTCCACCGCCAGCGCGTGCCCGCCCCGGCGGGCGACGACGCCGTGCGCGGCCCGGCGCTCGGCGTCGTCGGCCAGCGCCCGGTAGCTCTCGAGCAGGCGCACCCCGTCCTCCTCGGTCAGGGCGTCGAGCGCCAGCCACTCGACCCGCTCGCCGGCCGGGGTCGTGCCCGGCCCCAGGCGGGTGGTCACCAGCACGTGCACCGCCCCGCCCATGGGCAGGCGGGAGGCCAGGGCGTGCGGCGCCAGCACGCCACCACGGTCCACGTTGTCCAGCACGAGGAGGGTCGCGGGCCGGGCCTCGAGGGCGTGGCAGACCGCCGCGAAGGCCCTCTCGAGGTCCTTCTGCAGCTCCTCGCCCAGCTCCAGCCCAAGGCGGGGCGCCAGGTTGACCAGCGGCACCCGCAGGTCCTCGACCCCGGCGGCCTCGACCAGGAACCGGCCCCCGGGGTAGGCGTCGGCGAACGCGTGCGCGTACTCGAACGCGAGCGCCGTCTTGC
>CAYTJW010001083.1:0-2151 GCA_964438135.1 uncultured Thermoanaerobaculia bacterium | reverse complement strand
GGACCTGCGGCTGCCAGCTCAGGCGCGCTTCCACCGCCTCGGGCAGGCTCAGCGCCGGCGCCGCAGTGGTGGGAGGTCCGCCGGGCGCCGCGTCGGTCGACGCCCCCCCGGCGGCGAGGAGCGCCGCCAGCAGGGCGAGCAGAGCCGCGCCGGTGCGTGTCCGCCCTGGGGTTTCGGGTCCGGTCATCGCCCCCTCCTGCCCCGGGCCGCCCCCGGGGCGCGTCGGCCGAGGGTAGCACCACCGGCCGGCGCCACGGCGGGTGGCCCCTGGACGGGCCGCGGCGCGCGTCGCTACCCTGTCGGCCGATGGGGCGCCCGTGGCTCGCTCTCGTCCACGTGGCCCTGGCCGCGTCCGTGGCGTCGGCCGGCGAAGCGCCGGCCCTCGGCCCGCTCGAGATCGCCCCGCTCGGGCCGTCGCTCTTCTTTCGCGAGACGCCGGCCTTCCTCTTCCCGCCGCCGCAGGCGCCGGGCGAGCTCCGCTCGGCGGTGACGCTCAACTGGCTCAACTACTGGCTGCTCAACGTCGAGGCGGAGGTGCCCTTCACCCCCGGCGACGACCCCGCGACCTTCCCGTTCGAGTACGGCACCTTCCTGGTCGACATGGAGGCGCTGTCGCTGACGCCCCGGCTCGAGTGGCAGGCCGGGCGGCGGGTGCGCCTCGACGTGGCGCTGCCCGTGGTCGCTCTCGGCGGCGGCATCCTCGACGGGTTGATCGAGGAGTTCCACGCCTTCCTCTCCGTCAGCAACCACCTCCGCGAGCTGCGGCCGCGCGGTGAAACCGGGGTCACCTACGTGCTGCGCGACGGCACCGTGGTGGCGATCGAGGGCGACGACCTGCGCGGGCTGCACCTGGGCAACGCGGTGGCCGGCCTGACGGTGCCGCTGTGGCAGGGCGAGAGCCCAGCGAACGTGCGCCTGGCGGTGTCGGCGCCGACCGCGTCGCTCGACTTCCTGGACACCGGGGGCTGGGACACGACCCTGCAGTGGACCTGGTCGTGGTGCGCCACGACCCTGTGCGGCTACCACGGCGCCGGCATCACCCACTACGGCGCCGAGGGCGACGGGTTCGTGGAGCTGTACTCGGACCGCCTGTCGCTGATGAGCGCCGTGGAGTGGCGGCTGTCGGGGCGGACCTCGGTGCTGGTGCAGGGCCTGCTCGGCTCGCCCTACGCCGACTACCCGGCCATCGAGGAGCCGGTGGTGGAGCTGACCTTCGGCTTCAAGAAGCGACTCGGCGAGGGCGTGCTGGAGGTCGGCTTCGTCGAGAACCTGCTGTTCTACGACAACAGCCCGGACATCGGCTTCCACCTCGCCTGGAGCTGGTCGCCGCGCTGACCGCCCCGGTCGCGGGCGGCCCGTTCGGCCGGTGGGGTGCGCCGGCGCGTCACAGCTCGACCGGGGACACCTCGGCGACCCGGTCGAAGACGTCGACCACCGGGTCGGGCAGCCACACCCGCTGCAGCTCCCGGGCACGGAGGTCGTTGTCGTGGGAGGTGCCGGCGAGCTCGAAGCCGGAGCTGGCGCAGTAGCAGCCGACCAGCGCGAAGGCCCCGCCCGCGACCGCCAGCTGGAGGGCCCTGGCCAGCCGCGCCCGGGACGGGGCACGGGTCTCGAGCAGGGCCAGCGGGCCGCAGGCGGCGAGGGCCGCGAGCAGGACCACGATCGCGACGTAGTTGTGCCACCACCACACCAGCGCCCAGCCGCCCGCGCGCCAGGGCAGGGGCCAGAGGACCGGGATGCCGCCCCAGGGTCCCGGCGGGGTGGGCAGGTCGAGGGTGAGGTGGAGGACGCAGCCCGCGAAGAGCAGCGCGGCCGCGGCCGACCAGGCTCCCAGCAGGGCCGGCTCCCGCCGCCGCCGGGCGCCCGTCCAGAGCAGGGCCACGGCGGCGGCGAGGAGGGCGGCGCCGAGCAGGGAGTGACTCGCCTGGTGGTGCGAGTACCAGCGGTCGGCCAGGAACGCCCTCCGGCCCCACTCGCCGAGGCCGTTGGTGAGGGCGTCGAGGTCCGGCAGCACGCCGCCGGCGGCGGTGAGGGCGACCGCCTGCCAGCGGGTCACGCCCGGCGCCTTCCAGGCGGCCGCGGCCGCCACTCCCAGCAATGCCCCGGCCGCCGCGTGGGTGACGAGGTCCACGGTGCGCCCAGCGTAGCGGC
>CAYTJW010001082.1:0-2153 GCA_964438135.1 uncultured Thermoanaerobaculia bacterium | reverse complement strand
TGCACCGCGCCCGCCTGACCCGGGCCCGCGGCGGCACCGCCCTGGGGCTCGAGCTGCCGGCCGGCGCGACCCTGTGGAGCGCGGCGGTCAACGGCCTGCCGGTGCGGCCGCTGGCCCGCGACGACCGCACCGTCGTGCCGCTGCCGCTCGGCACCCAGGCCGGGGCAGTGGTCGAGGTGGTGGTCGTGGAGCAGGGCGCGATCCCGCCCGGCCGCTCCCGCCTCGGCCTCTCCCCGCCCGCGGTCCCGGCGCCGGTGCTGACCCACGAGTGGCGCCTGCTGCTGCCCGAGGGCAACCGGTACCGCTTCGCCGGCGGCGACCTCGAGCCGGCGCCGCCAAGGGCGGTGGCGGGCGGCGGGGTGGGTGGCGAGGACCAGTTCATGGTGGACGGGCTCGGCGCCACGTTCGCCGAGGAGCTGGTGGTCGCCGCCGACGAGCCGGAGGTGGACGTCTCCCAGGTCGCCACCGGCCAGACCTTCCGCCCCGACGACGCCCGCCGGCGGCAGACCGCGGCCGGGGAGCGGCAGTCGGTCGTGCCGCAGGCGGCCAACGCCAAGGACGAGCTCGCCTCCCTGAGCCAGGGGCTGGTCGGCGGCGTGCGGCCGGTGCCGGTGGCGATCCCGGAGGCGGGCAAGGTGCTGCTCCTGGCCGGCGCCCTGCCGCCGGAGCGGGTTGAGGTCGAGCTCGAGGTCAGGGCCGCGCGCGACTGAGACGGCGCGGGGCGGCGGCTCAGCCGAGCTCGAGCTCGACGACCACCGGCAGGTGGTCGCTGGCGACCCGCGCCAGGCCCAGACGGCAGGCCCGGGCGCCGTCGCAGCGCAGGGGCCCGCGACAGTAGACCCGGTCGAGGGCGCCGCCGGGCGAGATCGACGGGAAGCTGGGGATGCCGCGGGACGGGTCGCTGCCGTTGCGGGTGCACTCGGCGAAGCCGAGGATCTCGGTGAAGGTCGGCACCAGCAGCCCGCGCCAGTCGTTGAAGTCCCCGCCGACCAGCACCGGGCACGCCTCGCCGCAGGCGAGGAGCTCCTCGGAGCGGGCCAGCCGCGCCACCTGCCAGGATCGCTCCTGGGCCGACAGGCCGAGGTGGAGGTTGAACACCTCGAGCTGGGCCGGCGGGCGCGGGTGGCGGCCGACGACCAGGGTCGTGTGCTGGCAGCCGCGCCGCTTGCGGGCGCCGACGGTGAGGTCGATGTTGCGCTCGCGGACGATCGGGAAGCGGCTCAGGGTGGCGTTGCCGTAGCGCCCCTTGCGGAGGTCGACGTTGTAGCCCACCGCGAGGTGGGGGTAGCGGAGGGCGTCGGCCAGCTCGCGGGCGAGGTCGAGCCCGCGCGAGCGGGGGGCGCCGTCGTCGACCTCCTGCAGCAGGGCGACGTCCGGGTCGTGGTGGGCGACGATGTCGACGATCCGTTCCGGCCGGAAGCGGCGGTCGACGCCGATCGCCCGGTGGATGTTGTAGGTCATGACCCGCAGCTTCATGCCCGGCTCCGGCGCACGGTGCCACTCTACTCCATCGCCCCGGCCCGGCCTCAGGGCCGCCGGCGGCCGGTCGGGCGGAGGGGGCCCCGCTCGGCGCTCGCGACCCACAGGAACGCGGCCCTCACCGGCCCCCACTGGCCGTCGGCGTCGCGGCCGTAGCCGGCGAGGAGGCGCTCGGCGAAGCGCAGCTCGAGCTCCGGCGGCACCAGCTCGCGGGCGTGGAGGCCGGCCATCACCAGCAGCGCCGGCCGCGGCTCGTCGCCGGCCCGGCCGAGGCGCAGCACCAGCAGGTCGTGGCCGTCGCCGTACGCCGGCGCCCGGGTCCTCTCCCACGAGTCGCCGACGTCGAGCAGAGTGGCCAGCGCGGGATGGCCTTCGGCCAGGGCGAGGGCCCGTTCCACGTTCTCGGCCATGGTCCCGTAGCACGGGAAGCCGGGGATGCCGGACTGCTGGTCGGCGAGCCGGGCCGGCGGCGCGCAGGCGCGCCGGGTGAGCTCGGGGTCGGGCTCGACCTCGAGGCCGAGGGCGCGCAGGCGCTCGAGTCCGGCGTCGTCGACCGCCAGGATGGCGACCCGCTCGGCCGCCAGCACCTGCCACGGCTCGACCCAGGCGGCGACTGCGGCGAGCTGCTGGCGGTCGGCGAAGCGGGCGCGGACCACGTGCGGGCAGGGCGGCGT
>CAYTJW010001081.1:0-2155 GCA_964438135.1 uncultured Thermoanaerobaculia bacterium | reverse complement strand
GCCCCGGGGAAGTCCGGCCAGGCCCGCGGCCACCGAGTCCTGGCGCCGGGCGCCCCCGGCTTCGTCACCTGGACCGAGCGGGACGGGCTCCCCAACTCGGTCGTCAACGCCGTCCTCGAGGACGACCGCGGCCGGCTGTGGCTGTCCACCAACCGCGGCCTGGCGCGCTTCGACCCGACCGACGGCCGCTGCCGCGTCTACGCGGTCGGCGACGGCCTGCAGAGCAACGAGTTCAACTTCCACGCCGCCAGCCGCGACCCGGGCGGCGAGCTGCTGTTCGGCGGCGTCAACGGCCTGACCGCGTTCCACCCGGAGGCCATCGCCGACAACCCGGTGCCGCCGCCGGTGGCGCTGACGTCGCTGCGGCTCTTCAACCGCCCGGCGATCCTGCCGCGGCCGGTCGGCGAGCTCGACGAGGTCGTGCTCCGCCACGACGACGACGTCGTCACCTTCGGCTTCGCCGTCCTGTCGTTCAACGACCCGGCCCGCAACCTCCTCGCCTACCGCCTGGAGGGCTTCGACCGGGAGTGGAACCAGGCCGGCCCGCGGCGCGAGGCCACCTACACCAACCTCGACCCGGGCCGCTACCTGCTGCGGGTCCGGGCGGCCAACAACGACGGGGTGTGGAACGAGGAGGGGGTGTCGCTGCGGGTGGTGGTCACCCCCCCCTTCTGGCAGACCTGGTGGTTCCGGCTCGCCGGCCTGGTCGCCGTCGTCGCCCTGGTTGCGGGGGTCCACCGCCTCCGCCTGCGGGGCCTCGAGCGCCGGCGGCGCGAGCTGGAGATCCTGGTCGAGGAGCGCACCCGCGAGCTGGAGGCCCGGCGCCAGCAGCTGGACCGGACCAACACCATCGTCGCCGCCATCAACTCCGAGCTCTCCCTCGCCGACCTGCTGGCCGCTATCCTCGACCAGACCGGTTCCGTCGCCGGGGCCGAGCGGGGCATGTTCTGGGTCCGCGACCGGGCGCGCGGCGGCTTCCGGGTCGGCGCCAGCCGCGGCTTTCGGCCCGACCGTCTCGACGGCCTCGAGCTGCCGGCGGAGGAGGTCACGGCCCGCTACCTCGAGGACGCCGACGAGGTCCAGCCCGGGGTGCTGGTCGTCCGGCGCGTCGCGGGCCGCGCCGGCGAGGCGGCGATACGGTCCCGGGTCGACGCCCTGCCGCGGTCGATGCTGGTGATGGCGGTCCCCCCCGGCGACCAGGTCGAGGGCCTGCTGGTGCTGGAGAGCCACACTGCCGAGAGCGCCTTCGACCGGCACGACGTCGAGCTGCTGCGGGGGCTGCAGCAGCACATCCTGTCGGCCTTCATCAAGGCCAGGCTGCTCGGGGAGCTGTCCGACCTGTCGGACAAGAAGAGCGAGGTCCTGCGCATCGCCGCCCACGACCTGCGCAGCCCCATCGCCACCCTCATCAGCATGGTCCAGCTGGTGGTGTCCAAGGCCCGGCGCGGCCGCCTCGAGCCGGGGGAGGTGGTCGACCGCCTCGAGGGCGTGCTCGGCGTCGCCCACCGCACCCTCGAGCTCCTGTCCCGGCTGCTCGACCTGTCCGCGATCGAGGCCGGCCGGGTCGAGCTGCTGCGCACGCGGGTCGACCTGTGGCCGGTGCTCGAGGAGTGCGAGCGGGCCCACCGGCCGGTCGCCGAGGACAAGCGGATCGACCTCGCCCTGGAGCGCGAGGAGGTCCTGCCGCCGGTGGAGGTCGACCCGCTCCGGATCAAGGAGGTGGTCGACAACCTGCTCTCCAACGCCATCAAGTACACCTTCCCGGGCGGGCGGGTGCGGCTGTCGTCGGCCGCCAGCGCCACCGAGCTGGTGACCCGGGTGGAGGACACCGGCCAGGGCCTCGGCCCGGAGGACCTGGCGCAGGTCTTCCGCAGCTTCCGGCGCCTCTCGGCCCGCCCCACCGGCGGCGAGCCGAGCACCGGCCTCGGCCTGGCCATCGCCAAGGGCATCGTCGAGCTCCACGGCGGCCGGATCTGGGTCGAGAGCGCCAAGGGCCGCGGCTCGACCTTCAGCTTCTCCCTCCCCCTGCCGCCCGCCGACTGACCTCCGCACCGCCCGGCGATCGCGGCGAGACGGCCCTCCCCCGGCTGGGTCCACGCCGCTCGCCGCCAGCCGGACGCCGCGCGCCCGGCGGGCCCGGCCGCCGTCCGGCGCC
>CAYTJW010001080.1:0-2160 GCA_964438135.1 uncultured Thermoanaerobaculia bacterium | reverse complement strand
GCCTCGACTGGCTCATCCCCCTCGGCGAGAGCCACCTCCGCCTCGTCGTCCGCGACTGGGTCGACCACTACAACCGCGCCCGTCCCCACTCGAGCCTCGGCCCCGCCATCCCCGACCCGCCCGCGGGCCTGCCGGTCGAGCCCCAGCCTCACCCCCACCGCCTGCCGCCAGGCAGTCGGGTGGTCGCGAGGTCGGTGCTCGGCGGGCTGCACCACGAGTACCGCCTCACCCGCGCTGCCTGACGTCGCCGCAGCGTCTCTCGGTCGCTGCCTCGCTGCCGACGCCGGCCGGCCACGCCACGCTCGAGTCGCCCGCGAAGCGCCCGAACCCTCCCTCCGCGGCCCTCCGTCACCCTCGCCGCCCACCCTCGCCATCCCAATCTGCGCTCTCGGAGCCCTCCCCCTGGTCGCGATCCGCCCCCACCCCACCCCTCCAGCACCCTTCTCCGGCGTCGGCGGAGTTATTGCGGAGCACAACAACGCCAAGAGAACACCCTGGGGAGACCGGCGAATAGCCTCCGCAGTTCATCCAAAGGCACACCCGCTCTTGCGCACAGGAGTTCCGCATTCCAGACAACAGCGGTCACCTCGGCGGGCGACTCAGCGGCCGCCTCCATCACGAAGCGTGTCGATCCTGGCCAATCAACGTCCAGAAGGTCGGACGCTGCGTTCTGTGGGCTACGCATCATGAAGGTCGGCCACGGCGCGAAGACCATCGAGTCAAGATCGCAGTCGAAGAACTGACAGCCATCGATGAGTGCCTGCGAGAAGTCCGCACCGTGAATGACCCCTGCAGGCTCGCCTGGCTCGGCACAAGCTCCAAAATCGCACCCGAAGAACCGGCCGACGAAACGGCAGGATATCAACTCAGCTGAACACCACCTGTGATCCTCCAACGTCGTCTTCGTTTCGAACGTGCACTCCTCAAGGCGAGCGCCGACAATCACGAGGTTCCTTGAGGTCGCGTGCGAGACAACAACGCAGCGCGTGAGGACAAGTCCGGGTCCAAGGAAGTGGACCTGCTTGGGCGGCAGGAGAATGGTCTCGTCGATCAGGTGGCTCTTGGTGAGGTGCATTGCGATTCACCCTCCTTGCTAGAAGCCGATCATGCGGTAGAAGACACCTGGCATCCTCCGGGCATGGAGGTCGAAGTTGCTCGGTGTCCCCGACAGTATCTCGTATCTTACCAATGGGTTAGACGGATCGTAAACGTCCACCCCCGTGCCGCTCCATGTCAGGTTGCGGTACCGTGCCTTGAGCCGTGCCTCTACCCAACGCCCACGAGCCTGGCGTTCTAGAAGTAGGACACGCCAGTGCTCCCCCGCCGCCCTTGCCTCGGCAATCCTGGCACGCGAACGCGCAGATAGCCGAGACTTGCTCCAGTGCGAAGCGATTTCGTCCGCAGCCGCCTGAAGTTCATCGCCTAGTGGGTCGTTGCTTGGCACGTCTGAGAGACTGCGGCCAGCGGGCACGTGCCAGCGCTGAGTGCCAGTCACTACCTGCCTGTTTCCCCGCCTGTGAGCCCTAGCGATTCTGAAGTCGCCGAGCCCGAGGTTGTTATAGGAGTGTGCATCCGGGATGATGCGCGTGTCCCGTCGCAGCCCGAAGGCGCCCAACCCTACCTGTGCGACGGACAGACCGAGGCGCGAGGTGTTGCCCGTGTTGTAAGCGTCCCAGACCGAGACGCCTGCTTGGCCGGTGTTGTAGACGTTCTCCGCACGGTTGACGAGCCTGGCGGCCTCGACGACTCTGTTCGCGATCCTCGCACCTCGTATGCCTAGTCGAGCCGGCCCGATGAACTCGCTCGCGATGCCGGCGGTGAAAATGTCGGCCACCACAGACGCACCTGTGAGGGTCATCCTCCCGGTGTACTCCCAACCCCCGATGTCGCCCTCAAGCCACTCATGCGTGTCATAGGTCGCAAAACCAACGTCGAAGGCGAATCCGATGCCGACCTCCCCTGTCGGGTCGGTGGCCATGTGGGGTTGCCAGGCGACGAAGCTGTAGAGGTTGGGAGAGTCGATGTCCTCCATCGGGTCTGGTGAGAGGAAGCTCAGGGACCTCGGCTCATACCACCTCGCGCGGTGGTAGGCGATTCCGGTGATGGGGTCTGTCCAAGCCCCTTGGAAGAGGAGGTTCTGGCCCCCGGGAAAGGCGTCGC
>CAYTJW010001079.1:0-2167 GCA_964438135.1 uncultured Thermoanaerobaculia bacterium | reverse complement strand
TCAGGAAGCGCAGCAGCTCGGCGCGGGCGGGGCCGGCGAGGACCTCGAGCGCCCAGTGCACCACCAGGGTGTGACGCTGCTCGACGAAGTCCGAGTCGCAGGGGCTGTCCGGGCTCAGCTCGGCGAGGTCGTCGCCGACCTGGTAGGCCCGGCCGAGGAGGAGACCCACCTCGCGCAGCACCGTGCAGTCGGCCTCGGGGGCGCCGCCGAGGGTCGCCCCGAGCACCATCGGGCAGCAGAAGGTGTAGTGGGCGGTCTTGAGGTCGTAGACCTCGCACAGCTCCCGCTCGCTGGTGCCCTCGGGCGGGCCGACGGTCACCATCAGCTCCCGCAGCTGGCCGCGACCGGTGAGCAGGGCCGCCTCGGTCAGGCAGGCCATGCCCTGGTCGCGGCGGCCGGCCGGCAGGTCGGCGGTCTGGTAGAGGTGGAGGGCGAGGGCGTAGAGCACGTCGCCGGCCACGAGGGCCAGGTCCTCGCCCTGGACCCGGGTCTGTCCGCCCAGCTCGAGGCCGGCCGCCAGGCGCCGGTGGAGGGTCGGGCCGACCCGGCGAAAGGCGGACCGGTCGACGATGTCGTCGTGGATGAGGACGAAGCTGTGCAGCAGCTCCAGGGCCAGCGCCACCTGCGTCGCGGCGGGGGAAGGCGCCGGGCTGTAGCCCTGGTACATGAGGGTGAAGAGCAGCGGCCGCAGCCGCTTGCCGTCGGCGAAGACGAACGACTCGACCTGGGCGAAGACCTCGGGGCTGTCGGCCCTGAGGGCCTGCCACTGGCGGCAGGCGGCGAGGCACGCCTGCAGCTCGAGGTCCAGGCCGTCCCGCATGGCTGTCAGGGACACGGACGCCACCGCCACTCCCCCCGCGTCGTCGTGCCCGCACGAGCGGCGAGACTACCGGCCCGGCGACGCGCGGGAAAGGTACCACACTCCGCCCGGGGCGGCCGCCGCCACCGGCCCGGCGCCCGGCCGCGGCCTTGCTTTCCGCCCCCGGCGTGGGCACAGTGACGGCGCCATGAAGGCCGCGGCTCGGCTCTACCGGCTGGTCACCGGCGACAAGGTCGGATCGGCCCGCCTGCTCCTCTACCCCCTCCTCGGCTACGGCGTGAGCGGCGCCTGGGCGCCATGGCCGTGGACGCTCAACACCGCCGTCATCCTCGGCGGCGTGCTGTTCGCGTCGCTGCTCAACGACTACCACGACGCCGTGCTGCTCGGCGAGGACAACGCGGTGGGTCGGGCGCTGGCCGACGGCACCCTGTCCCGCCGCCATGCCCACATCCTCACCTGGCTGCCCTGGCTGGCCGCGCTGGCCTGCTTCCTCCCCCTCGCCCGCGCCGGCGCGACCACGCTGTCCCTGGCCCTGCTGTGGGTCTCCTTCCTGCTCAGCGCCGCCTACTGCGCGCCGCCGCTGCGCCTCAAGGCCCGCCCCGGGCTGGGGCTGGTGGCGCCGCCGGTGGGCATCTACCTGCTCTACCTCGAGAGCCTGTGGCTGCTCGGGCCGCCCACGCCGCGCGCGGCCATGGTCAGCGTCATGCTCTTCTTCTACACCTGGTACCTCGACTTCCTCCACCTCGCCGAGGACTCCCTCCACCCCCACGAGGTGCACCGCCTGCCCGGCCGGCTGGCCCTGGCCGCCGCCCGCTGGACCGCGGCCGCGGCCAGCGCCACCGCCGTCGCCCTGAGCCTCCTCGACCCGGCCCTGCTGGTCGCCGTCCTGTGCTGGGGGCTGCGCGGCGTCGCCGTCGCCAGGATCGGGGCCGAGCAGATCGCGACCGCTCGCAAGAGCCTGTGGTCGCCCGTCTACCGCATCGAGGAGTTCCCGGCCTACGTCGCGCTGACCGTGGCGAGCCGGTGGGTCGGGGGGTAGGGGCCTCCGGCCGCCTGCCCTCGCCGCCCGGCTCCCCCACGCGCGCGGGCCATCGCGCCGACCGGTGGGAGGGGAGGCCGAACGCTGGCCGCCGGGGGCCGAACGCCGCAGGCGTTGCGGTATCCTGGGCTCGTCGTGGCGATCGACCTGATCCGCGGCCTGCTCGGCGCCGGCGACCCGACCCCGGTCGAGGTCGGGCTCGACGACGCCCAGCTGGCGCGCCTCGAGCGGCTGTTCGCGGCCGTCGACCGACTGCGCAGCGCGCCGGCCTCGGCAGGGTAGAACGAGCCGGCCACCGCGGGCGGCCG
>CAYTJW010001078.1:0-2173 GCA_964438135.1 uncultured Thermoanaerobaculia bacterium | reverse complement strand
TGTCGCTGTCGCTGTCGCTGCCCCTGCCGCTGTCGCTGCCGCTGTCGCTGTCGCTGCTCCCTGCTCCCCGCCCCTGCCACCCGCCGCTGTCGCTGCCCTTGGGGTGGAATCAGCCGAGCCGGCTCCGTTCCAGCATCGCCTCCCCGTCACCGGTGACTCCGTCTGGGGTGACAGCCCCCCACCACCCAGCTCACACTGCGCTGCAGCAACGCCCTGGCGACAGCGCAACGACCTCGCCCCACTTGACCGGGGTGCGCGAAGTCGCTACCGTCTCCCCTGCGGCGGCGTGCCCGGCGCGATCGCGCCGGCGGAGACGACGACCGACCCACAGGAGGGGGAGCGATGCGACAGGCTCTCGTGCTGGCAGCAGCGGCGCTCATCGCAACGACGGTCTGGGCGACCGGCCCGGTCAACCGCACCGACCCGGCCTTCACCGGCACTGGCCAGGTGGGCCTGGCGCCCGAGGCGGGCACCGACGACTGCCCGGGGACGCCGGTCGGCGCCCTGCCCTTCAGCGACCCGGGCAACACCTGCGGCGCCACCAACAACATCACCACCTACGGCGGCGTCTGCGGCACCAACCTGCCCTTCCCCTACGGCGGCGAGGACCACGTCTACCAGATCACCCTCGGCACCGGCAACAACGTCGAGTTCTCGGCCGACCTCACCGACTCCACCGGCGACCTCGTGCTCTACCTGCTCACGACCTGCGGCGACGGCAACAGCTGCGTCGCCAACTCCCAGGACTCCATCGGCGCCGGCGCCGGCCCGGAGCTGATCGCCGCCACGGCCTACACACCGGGCACCTACTACGTCTACATCGACTCGTACTACAACGCCGGCGCCGCCGGCAGCTGCGGCAGCTACACGCTGTCGGTCACCGGCACGGTGCCGGCCGAGCTGGTCGGCTTCAGCGCCGAGTAAGCTCGCAGACGTCACGGCTGCACGAGGTCGCCAGCCCACCGCGAGGTGGGCTGGCTCGGTTTCGGGGGTCACGCACGATGGGTCGGACGACGAAGCTGCTGAGCGTCGCCGTTGCGGCCGCCCTGGCGACGATGGCCGCGACCCAGGAGCTGCCGCCGGAGAAGCGGGCCGGGGCGGTCGGGGCGGTGCCCGGCGCGCTGCGCTTCGACCGGCCGCCGCACGCGGCCTTCGCCGACGTCCACCAGCACGAGGTGCTGCGCCACGAGCTCGCGGTCGTCAACCACGCCTCGCAGCCGGTGCTCGTCACCGACGGCATCTCGATCTCCCCCGGCGGCTCGGTCGAGGTGGAGCCGCGGCTGATCCCGCCCGGCGGCTCGGCGCGGGTCCGGGTCCTCCAGGACGTCGGCTCGAGCCTCGGCCGCGCGGCCTTCCGCTACGCCCTGGTCACCGACGAGCCGGGCGTCTCCCGCTACCGGTTCAGCCTGTCCGGCTTCGTCGAGTCCGCCTACGACCCCGAGCAGCCCCGGCTCGACCTCGGCCGGGTCGAGCGCGGCGCGGGCGGGAGCGCGACCGCCGAGCTGGCGAGCCGCGAGGTCGACCGCCTCGAGCTGGTCGAGGCGGACGGCCTCCCCGCCGGCCTGACCCTCACCCACGAGCGGACCGGGGTGGCCGGCGAGGCCCTCCGCCTCCGCGCCCGGCTCGCCCCCGGCGCCCCCCTCGGCGTGCTCGCCGGCGACCTGGAGCTGCGCACCAACGTCCCGAGCCAGTCGCTGGTGGTCGTGCCCTACCGGGCGGTGGTGTTCGGCGACGTGGTGCCGAGCGAGCACCCGCTCGCCTTCGGCCTGGTCCGCGTCGGCCAGACCGCGAGCCGCGAGGTGCGGCTGGAGAGCCGCGGCGGCCGGCCCTTCCGGGTCGAGCGCCTGACCGACCGGGACGGCCTGGCGACGACCCGCTTCGAACCCTGCCATGGCGAGGGGCCGGCGCCCTGCTGGCGGCTGACGGTGGCGGTGACGCCGACGACCGCCGAGCGCTTCGGCGGCACCCTGGAGGCGCACCTGGCCGGTGACCCCGAGCCCCTGCCGCTGGTGTACAGCGGCGTCGCCATCGCCCCGGACACCGTGGTCCGCGACCTCGGGGTCGTCGGCGGCGACCCGGCCGACGCGGGTCCGCCATGACGAGGCCGCGAACCGCCGTGCTCGCGGCCTTCGCGGCGGCGGCCTTGGCCCTCGCCGCGGCCGCCGCCGAGCGG
>CAYTJW010001077.1:0-2182 GCA_964438135.1 uncultured Thermoanaerobaculia bacterium | reverse complement strand
GGCGCCGGCCGTGCCGGTCCGGGCCGCGGTCGAGGTCCTGCCGCTCGCGGCCGCGAACGAGGCCCTGGCCAGGCTGCGGGGCGGCGCGCTCTGCGGCGCCGCCGTGCTCCGGGTCGGCTCGCCCGGGAGCGCCGCGGGACCCGTGCTACGATAGGCACGAGCAGCGGCTGTCATCGGAGGCAGTGGATGGATGCAATGGAGCAGACCGACCGGGCGGCAGCGGACCTCGAGGAGCTGCAGCGCCAGCACCAGGCGCACGAGCGGCGCCTCGAGGACCTGAACAACCGGGCGTGGCTGACCCCCGAGGAGGAGCTGGAGGCCAAGCGCCTGAAGAAGCTCAAGCTGCGCCTCAAGGACGAGATGGAGCGGTTGCGCCGCTCCGGCTCCTGACCCGTCCCGGCCGGTCGACGATGATCGCCCCCGAGGGCTGGCCCTTCATCCTGGTCCCGGCGCTGCTGGGCATCGCTGCGGTCGTGGTCGGCGCACCGGCGGTCGGCTGGGTCCTGGTCGCCCTCGGCGCCTTCGGCCTGCTCTTCTTCCGCAACCCGGACCGCTCCTGCTCCGCCGGGCCCGAGGTGGCGTGCTCCCCGGCCGACGGCAAGGTGGTCGTGATCGGGCCGGCGCCGCAGGCCCTCGTCGAGCGCGGCCTGCCGCTGCAGGTGAGCGTCTTCATGTCGCCCCTCAACGTCCACGTCAACCGGGCGCCGATCGCCGCCGAGCTCGTCGAGTACATCTACACCCCGGGCCGCAAGATCTCTGCATTCAAGGAGAAAGCGTCGCTCGAGAACGAGCAGAACCTGTCCGTCTGGGTCGGTCCCCGGGGACGGGTGGCGCTCAAGCAGATCGCCGGCGCGATCGCCCGCCGCATCGTCTTCGACCACCCGGTCGGGGCGCGCGTCGAGCGGGCGCAGCGGATCGGCCTGATCCGCTACGGGTCGCGCGTGGACGTCTTCCTGCCGGCCGACGCCGAGGTCCTGGTCAGCCTCGGCCAGCGCGTGCGCGCCGGCGAGACGCCGCTCGCCCGCCTCGGCGGGGACGGGGCATGAGGCTGCCCAGGCTCCGCCGCCGCCACAGCGTCGAGCGGCTGCGGCGGGGCGTCTACGTCATCCCCTCGCTGTTCACGGTCGCCAACCTGCTGTGCGGCTACTGGGCCCTGGTCGAGGCGAGCAACGGCCGCTTCCGCCAGGCCGCGGTGCTGATCCTGGTGGCGATCGTCGCCGACATCCTCGACGGCCGCATCGCCCGCCTCACCGGCGCCACCTCCTCCTTCGGCGCCGCCTACGACTCGATCGCCGACGTGGTCTCCTTCGGCGCCGCGCCGGCCTTCCTGGCCTACTGCTGGGTCCTGCACCTGCAGCCCGACCTGGGCCTGTTCGCCTCGTTCCTGTTCCTGGTCGGCGGCTCGATCCGCCTCGCCCGCTTCAACACCACCACCCACGACCTCAGCCACTTCCAGGGCCTGCCCATCCCGGCCGCGGCCGGCTCGGTCGCGGTGCTGGTGCTGGTGACCCCCAGGCCCTTCTCCCACCCCGCCTTCCCCTGGCTGGTGGTCGGCTTCGTGCTCAGCCTGGCACTGCTGATGGTGTCCACCCTCCCCTACCGGTCGTTCAAGGACCTCGACCTGCGCCGCCAGCGCCCGGCGACGACGCTCTTCGTCCTGGCGCTGGCGCTGGCCCTGCTGATCCTCAAGCCCTTCCTGCTGTCGGTGCTGGCCGCCGTCTACGTCCTGTCCGCCCCGCTGTCGATGCTGCTGGGCAAGGCCAGGCGCGGAGCGAGGCCGCCAGCCCCCGCCGTGGAGACCTCGACCGATGCCGGAACCCGCGAATCTCCTCCTGGTTGACCCGTCCAGCCTGCTCGGCCACGAGCTGCGCACCCTGTTGCCGCGCTTCGCCGACCTCGCCCGCGACGTGCGCTGCTGCCACACCTCCGCCGACGAGGAGCAGCAGATCGTCGACATCGGGGCGGCGGTGCTGGCGCCCCCGGTCGAGTCGCCGGCCGACTTCGACGGCTGCGCGGCGGTGGTGGTCGCCAGCGAGACCGAGGGGCCGCGCCTGGACCACCTGCAGCCGTTCCTCGACCGCCACCCGGAGCGGCTGGTGGTCGTGCTCGGGCGCGCCCCGGCCGCCGTCCGGTCGGCGCTGCGCCCGGTCGCGGGGAGCCTGCCGGCGGGCGGCCCGCGTCA
>CAYTJW010001076.1:0-2183 GCA_964438135.1 uncultured Thermoanaerobaculia bacterium | reverse complement strand
GCCTGCTCGAGCGACAGCACCTCGGCCGCTGCCGGCAGCGCGGCGGTGATCAGCACGGCGAGGGGGAGGGTCGGTCTCATCGGCAGCCTCCATCCGGACATCAAATAACCAAATGCGAATATAACGACAGACAAATAGAATGTCAACCCCCCGAAATGTACCACCCCGGACCGGTCGCGATCCACCCTCGCGATCCGCCCGACCCGGGTCGCAGCCGGCCGCGGGCGCGCCTACCCGGCGATCGGCGGCGAGCCGTCCTCGAGCAGCCGCAGCCGCAGCTCGGCGCGCGTGCCGCGGCCCGGGCCCGGGCTGGCGAGGGTCAGGCTGCCCCCCATCAGCTCGGCCAGGCGGCGCGAGATGGTGAGGCCGAGGCCGGCGCCGCTGTAGTGTCGGGTGGTGGTCCCGTCGACCTGGTAGAAGGGGGTGAACACCTTCTCCAGCTCGTCGGCGGGGATGCCGATGCCGGTGTCGTCGACCGCGAAGACCACCAGGCGGTCCTCGACCCGGCAGCTCAAGGTGACGCGGCCGCCGCGCGGGGTGAACTTGATGGCGTTGGCGAGCAGGTTGGTGAGGATCTGCAGGCTGCGGTGGGCGTCGGCCCACACCACCGCGCGCGGGGCGCCGTCGTCGACCGCGAAGTCGAGGCCCTTGCCCTTCATCTGGTGGCGGAAGAGCTGCTCGGAGTCGGCCAGGAGCTGCGGCGACGGCACGGCGGCGGGGAAGACCTCGAGCCGGCCGGCCTCGATGCGGGCCAGGTCGAGGACGTCGTTGATGATGTTGAGCAGCTTCTCGGCCGACTCGTGGGCGATGCGGAGGAACTCGCGCTGCCGGGAAGGCTCGTCGACCGCGCCGTCGATCACCAGGCGGAGGAAACCGAGGATGCTGGTGAGGGGGGTCCGCAGCTCGTGCGAGGTGTTGGCCAGGAACTCGGACTTGAGGCGCGACGCCTCCAGCGCCAGGGCCCGCTGCTCCTCGAGCTGCTCGACCAGGGTGGAGAGGTGGACGGCGCCGCCGAGGAGAATGCCGACCTGGCTCAGCAGGTCGGGGTCGTCGACGGCGAAGTCGGGCAGCGAGGCGATGGCCAGGACCAGGACGCCCATCGCCTGACCGGCGGCGAGCAGCGGCACCACCAGCACGTGACGGGCGCCGAGCCGCTCGCCGACCCGGGCGGCGCTGGCGGCCGGGAGCACCTCGCCGACCGCGGCCAGGCGCGGCGAGCCGTCGCGGAAGGCGAGCCAGCAGGGGTTGTGCGGGCCGAGGGCGTCCCAGCAGGCGGCCGGCAGGTCGACGCACGCGCCGCGCTCGGCCGCCAGCACCAGGCCGTCGGTGCCGGGCCGGGGCCGGAGCAGGAAGAGGGCGACCACGCCCAGAGCCTGCTGCGAGATCTCGAAGAAGCGGTCGATGACGCGCCCGGCGGCGACCTCGCCGGCGACCGTCTGGGCGACGTCGGACAGGAAGCCGAGGCGGGCCTGACGGACATCCCCGGTCCGCCGTGCCAGCACCAGGTCGGTGACGTCGCTCGCCACCACCTCCACCACCTCCTCGAGCTCGACCGGGTCGAGCACGGCGTGCAGCCGGGCGCTGAGCCAGTGCAACCCGCCCTCGGCGTCCTCGGCCCGCAGCTCCAGCTCGAGCTGTCGGGAGGCGCTGCCGAGCACCTGGGGCAGGGCGGTCTCGAAGCGGCGGCGGTCGTCCGGGTGCAGTCGCTCGAGCCAGGCGGTGGTCGGGCCAGCCCCGGGGACCGGCCGCTTGAGGTCGAGCAGCGCCGCGGCGTGGCGGTTGGCGTAGCGCAGGCGCCCCAGGTCGTCGACGGTGAGGACCAGCACCGGCAGGGTGTCGAGGAGGATGTCGGTCCGCTGCCGCAGCAGCCGCAGCTGGTGGGCGAGCGCGGTCTGCGACCCGAGCAGGAGGACGTTCTCGCGCACGGCGGCGGCGAGGGGCGTGGCCAGGCTCAAGGCGAGCAGGACGTGACCCCACATGAAGAGGCTGTCGTGGGGGGGCCCGGACCAGGCGAGGTCGAGGTGGGCAGCGGCGGCGAGGAGCAGCGAGGCGCCGAGCCAGCCCTCGCGGGCCGTCGCCCACCTCGCCCGGCGGAGGGCGGTGACCGCCGCGGCCAGGAACAGGGCGCCGAGGACGAGGCCGACCGGGCGCGGCCCGCCGTCGGCCAGGAGGCGGCCCAGGCC
>CAYTJW010001075.1:0-2184 GCA_964438135.1 uncultured Thermoanaerobaculia bacterium | reverse complement strand
GGCGGCCACGGCCGGCCTCGCCCAGGCCTCGCCGTCACCGTCGCCGGCGACGGCGCCGCCGCACCTGCGGCCGGTCGCCGTCGCCTCGGCCAACGGCCTGGAGGCGGTGCGCCTGGCGGTCGCCCGGATGCAGGCCGGGGTGGCGCCGGTCGAGGCGGCGGTGGACGGGGTCGGCCTGGTCGAGGCCGACCCCGACGACGTCACCGTCGGCTATGGCGGCCTGCCCAACGCCGAGGGCGTGGTCCAGCTCGACGCCTGCTGCATGGACGGGAGGACCATGCGCGCCGGCGGCGTCGCCGCCCTGGAGCGGGTCAGGCACCCCGCCCGCGTCGCCCTCGAGGTCATGCGCCGCACCAGCCGCGTGCTGCTGGTCGGGGAGGGCGCCCAGCGCTTCGCCCGCTCGCTCGGCTTCCCGGACGAGGAGCTGCTGACCGAGCGGGCGCGCAAGATCTGGCTCTACTGGCGCGCGAACATGTCCGAGGCCGACGACTGGCTGCCGCCGGCGGGCGAGGTCGAGGACCCGGACGTGGCCTGGTTCGTGGCCAAGTACGGGCGGGTCCGCCCGACCGGCACCGTCAACCTGTGCGCGGTCAACGCCGCCGGCGAGGTCGGCGGCACCACCACCACCTCCGGCCTGGCCTTCAAGATGCCGGGCCGGGTGGGCGACTCGCCGCTGGTCGGCGCCGGCCTGTTCGTCGACTCCGAGGTCGGCGCCGCCGGCGCCACCGGCCGCGGCGAGTCGGTGATGCAGGTCGCGGGCAGCCACCTGGTGGTGGAGCTGATGCGGGCAGGTCGAGCGCCGGTCGACGCCTGCCTCGGCGCCCTCGAGCGCCTCCTCGGCGCCACCCGCCTGCCCGCGCTGCGCGACGCCCGCGGCCGGCCGCGCTTCAACGTCACGTTCTACGCCGTGACGACCGCCGGCGCCGCCGGCGCGGCCTCGCTCCTGTCGGGGAGCCGCTACGCCCTGTGCCGGGCCGGCCAGCAGCCCGAGCTGCACGACTGCGCGTCCCTGTTCGAGCGGGAGCCGGCGTAGCGCCCCGTCCTCTGCGGGTGACACTCGAGCCGACTGCCGCTCCCGTCCCGGCCGGCCGCGGCCGCCTCCGCTCCCGCCCCCGGACGCCTCCCCCACCGCTCCCGGGTGCCCCGGGGCCGGGCCAGGGGCCGACCGGAGCCACCCCTGGCACGGGGGTTGCTCCCTGGCCGGGTGACGCCGCCCCGACAACGCGGCGCCAGGGAGGCAGCCATGAACCGCAACCGCACCGTCCCGATCACCGCAGCGCTGCTGGCGGCGGCGCTGCTGGGCGCGGCGGGCACCGCCCGCGCCGACTGGTTCGGTCTCTCCTTCGGCGGCGACGGCTTCGGCTTCTCGCTCGGCGTCGGCGACTGGGAGCCCTACGGCAACGCCTGGTACGACCCCGCCTGGAGCGTCGACTACCGCACCAGCCTGTCGGGCTACGGCCAGTGGGTGTGGGTCGACGGCCTGGGCGAGGTGTGGGCGCCGCACGTCGCCGCCGGCTGGCGGCCGTACACCTGGGGCCGCTGGGTCTACACCGCCCACGGCTGGACCTGGGTCTCCTACGAGCCGTGGGGCTACTTCCCCCACCACTACGGCGAGTGGGCGCTGACCACGTTCGGCTGGGCCTGGGTCCCCGGCTACACCTACCGCCCCGCCAACGTCGTCTGGGTCGGCTTCGGCAGCTACGTCGGCTGGTACCCGTGCGGCCCCGCCGGCTGGAGCCACTCCCACCACGGCTTCTGGCACGGCTACGACGTCGGCTACCACGACGGTTTCCACGACGGCTACCACCGCGGCTACGGCGACGGCTACTGGGACGGCTGGAACGACGCCCGCTACGCGACCTACGTCCCCTGGCAGGACGTCACCAACGACAACGTCGCCCACGCCGCCCTCGACCCGGGCGAGGTCGGCCGCTCCATCACCCGCTCGAGCGTCCGCCGCCTCGACACCGCGCCCTCGGCGCAGGAGGTCAGCCGGCGCGGCGGCCGCGAGGTGCGCGAGGTGCCGGTCGAGCAGCGTCAGGTCGTCCTCGACGGCCGCTCCGTCACCGTGACCCGGCCGCAGGGCTCGAACCGGGCGGTGGCCGACCACGCCCGCGACACGGTCGACCGTGCCCTGGCCCCGGTCGCGGCCGAGCGCCTGACCCGCGGCCGGCGCGCGACCCC
>CAYTJW010001074.1:0-2185 GCA_964438135.1 uncultured Thermoanaerobaculia bacterium | reverse complement strand
GCCGCCGCCCGCGCCGGCTCGACCGGCGCCGCCGCCGAGGCGGCGCTGTCGGCCGAGGACCTGGCGCGGATGCGGGCGCTGGGCTACGTGCGGTAGCGGGCCTACCGCAGCCGCCGGCCGGAGAGGATGGCGGCGAAGTCGCTCGGGTCGCCGTCGTCCTTGCCGCCGACCGGCGTCGAGCAGACCGCGCAGCGGTACTCGAACTTGTTGCCGGTCGGCAGCACCAGCAGCAGGTGCTTGCGTACCGGCCGCGCCGCCCGGCACTTCGGGCACCACAGCTCGGAGGCCTCGAGGCTCGGGTGCTGCTGCCGTCGCTCGCCCACGGCGGGAGTGTGCCGCGGCGGGGCGGTCGAGGTCAAGGGCTGGCGCGACCGGGGCGCTCGCTACGCCCGCTCCACCGGGAAGGCCAGCACCTCGGCGATGTCCTCGACCCCCGCGGCCAGCATGACCAGGCGGTCGAAGCCGAGGGCGACGCCGGCGCAGTCCGGCAGGCCGTGCTCGAGGGCGGCCAGGAACCGGTCGTCGACCGGCGCCTCGGGCAGGCCGCGGCGGCGGCGCTCGCCGTTGTCGGCGGCGAAGCGTCGCCGCTGCTCGGCCGCGTCGGCGAGCTCGTGGTAGCCGTTGGCGAGCTCGACGCCGGCGACGAAGACCTCGAAGCGCCGGGCGACGCGCGGGTCGTCCGGGTCGAGGCGGGCGAGGGCGGCCTGGCTGGCGGGGAAGCCGTGGACGAAGGTCGGGCCGCGGCGGCCGAGGCGCGGCTCGACCTGGTGGGCGAGCAGCAGGCCGAGCCAGCCGTCGCGGTCGTCGTCGGCCAGGCCGGGCACCCGGTCGAGGCCGGCGGCGGCGGCGGCGCGGCGGATGTCGCCCATGCCGGAGGAGAGCGGGTCGAGGCCGAGGTGGAGGAGGAACGCGTCGCGGTAGGTCAGGCGCTCGCCCGGTCCGCAGCCGAGGGTGGCGCCCAGGTAGTCCGCCACCTCGTCCATCAGGGCGTGGTGGTCGAGGCCCGGCCGGTACCACTCGAGGAGGGTGAACTCCGGGTTGTGGCGGCGGCCGCGCTCGCCGTCGCGGACGGCCCGGGCGAGCTGGAAGATGGGGCCCGAGCCGGCGGCCAGCAGTCGCTTCATGGCCAGCTCGGGCGAGGTCTGGAGGACCAGCGGCCTGCCACCGGCGGCGGCCAGCGGGGCGGTCGACACCAGCTCGAGGTGGGGGTCGGTGGTCGACCCCGACGCCAGCAGCGGGGTCTCCACCTCGAGCACGCCACGGGCGGCGAAGAAGGCGCGGGTGCGGCCGAGTAGGTCGGCGCGGCGGCGGAGGGCGTCGAGCGAGGCGGTCGGCCGCCAGGCGAGGGCCGGGTCAGCGGGATCCGGGCCAGGTCCAGGACCAGGTCCAGGTCTGGGTCCGGGTGCGCGGGCGGCGTCGGGACGGCGCTCGGGCGGGCTCAAGCGCGGGAGACGTAGAGGCCGGTGCGGGTGTCGACCCTGATCTTGTCGCCGATCTGGACGAACAGTGGCACCCGCACCACCGCCCCGGTCTCCATCTTGGCCGGCTTGGTGCCGCCGGAGGAGGTGTCGCCGCGCAGCCCGGGGTCGGTCTCGGCCACCTCGAGGATGACGAAGTTGGGCGGCGCCACCACGATCGGCGTGCCCTCGAAGAGGGTGACGACGCAGAGGTCCTCCTCCTTGACCCACTGCGCCGCGTCGCCGACCGCGTTGGCGTCGGCCGCCATCTGCTCGAAGCTCTGCTGGTCCATGAAGTACCAGTGCTCGCCGTCGGTGTAGAGGTACTGCATCTCGCGGTCGACGACGTCGGCGCCCTCGACCGTCTCGGCCGCCTTGAGGGTGCGCTCGTTGACCCGCCCGCTCCGCAGCTGGCGGTACTTGAGGCGGACGAAGGCCTGGCCCTTGCCGGGCTTGACGAAGTCGGTGCCGGTGACGATGCAGGGCTCGCCGTCCATCATGATCTTGAGGCCGACGCGGAGGTCGTTCATGAAGTAAGTGGTAGCCATGGTGGCGCGGTCTCCTCCTTCGTGCGCTTGCAGAGGATACACCATGCCTGACAGACTGCGGCCCATGGGCGGCGAGCCGAGTGGCAGCGGCGCACCGTGGGGCGAGGCCCTCCGGCGAGCGGTGACCGACCCGGCCGAGCTGCTCGCCGGGCTCGGCCTGGACGCGGGCGGGCTCGGGGC
>CAYTJW010001073.1:0-2186 GCA_964438135.1 uncultured Thermoanaerobaculia bacterium | reverse complement strand
CCGGCGCGCCCGTGGTCGCGGCCGCCGGGGCGACGAACGGGCGCCGGCAGGCGGTGCAGAACAGCTCCCGGCCGGCGTGACCGTCGGGCACGGCCATCAGGTGGCCGCAGGCCTCGCAGGTGTGGGTGACGCTCACGGTGCCCCTCCCCGTGGCAGGCCGAGTGCCGGTGCGTGCAGGCCAACTGTAGCCGGGCGGCGGCCGGGATGTCGAGCCGGCCCGGGGGCGGGGGCGCAGGAGTATGCGGCGCGGCGGGGCTGTTAGGCTCGGCAACGGCGCCGCGGCTCCGAGCCGCGGCCGGGGAGGCCAGGGTGGAGATCGCACGGCGACAGCTCGGCGCGAGCGGGGTGGAGATCACGACCGTCGGCTTCGGCGCCTGGGCGGCGGGCGGCGGCGGCTGGTCCTTCGGCTGGGGGCCGCAGGACGACGAGCAGTCGGTGGCCGCGATCCTGCACGCGGTCGAGCAGGGGGTGAGCTGGGTCGACACCGCCGCCATCTACGGCCTCGGCCACTCCGAGGAGGTGGTGGCGCGGGCGCTGGCCCGGTTGCCCCGCTCCGAGCGGCCGCTGGTGTTCACCAAGTGCGGGCTCCTCGCCGACCCCGCGCGCCCCTTCGAGCCGCCCCGCAACTGCCTCGAGCCGGCCTCGATCCGGCGCGAGTGCGAGGCCTCGCTGCGGCGGTTGCGGGTCGACTGCGTCGACCTCTACCAGTGCCACTGGCCCGACCCGGCGGTGCCGGAGGAGGACTCCTGGGGCGAGATGGCGCGCCTGCAGGACGAGGGCAAGGTGCGCCTGATCGGCGTCTCCAACTACGACCCGGCGCGGCTCGAGCGGTGCGAGGCGATCCGCCACGTCGACTCGCTGCAGCCGCCGTTCTCGGCCATCCGCCGCTGGGCGGGCGACACGGTCCTGCCCTGGTGCGAGGCGCACGGCACCGGCGTCATCGTCTACAGCCCGATGCAGGCCGGCCTGCTCACCGACGCCTTCACCGTCGGGCGGATGGAGCAGCTGGCGGCGGACGACTGGCGGCGGCGGTCGGAGGACTTCCAACCGCCCGCGCTTCACCGCAACCTGGCGCTGCGCGACGCCCTGCGGCCGCTGGCCGGGCGGCGCGGGGTCAGCGTCGCCTCGCTGGCCGTGGCCTGGACCCTGGCCTGGCCCGGGGTGACCGGCGCCATCGTCGGCGCCCGCTCGCCCGAGCAGGTCGACGGCTGGCTCCCGGCCGGCTCCCTCGAGCTCGACCGTGCCGACCTGGACGAGGTGGCCGCAGCCATCGAGCGCACCGGGGCCGGCTCGGGGGCGCTGCGGCCGAGCTGAGCGGTCGGGGGCGGACGGCCGGGAGGCCCCCGCTACCCCTCGCCCTTCTCCGGCCTCACCATGGCCTCGACGACGTCCGCGGCGAGGGCGGGGATGGTGGAGAAGTAGAGCACCCGCGGGTCGTGGTAGACGACGTAGAGGAAGAGCGAGCTGGCGCCGGCGAAGCCGGGCGCCAGGCCGGTGACGATGCCGAGCGCGATCGTGACCACGATGCCGATCACGCCCCACGACCAGATCCACGACAGCAGCCAGTAGGAGAAGGTGCCGAGGATGGTCAGCGTCAGCAGCCAGCTGACGGCGGCGGTGATCGCCATCATCAGCAGCATCACCCCGAACCCGATCAGCCAATGGGCCGCGTTCAGCTCACCGCCGCGCCTGGCGACCTTGCCCTTGATGCGGACCAGCAGGTCGGCCCCCAGCAGGCCGACGGTGATCCAGAAGGCCGGCGTGGTGAAGAGCCCCCCCTCCGGCACCGGCTTGACGAACGGCTCGTGGCGGCCGAGCACGCTCCAGCAGCCGGTCGTCCCCAGCAGCGACACGGTCGCCAGCACCAATACCCACCTGCGCCTGGTCACGGTCGTGCCTCCTTGCCCGGCCTGACTCCGCGGCGCCCGGCCGCGGGTCGCGGCTCCAACGAGATCACGGCTCGAGGGTAGCACCGCCCGCGCTGCCCCCGGGGCGACCGACCGTCCCGTCGTGCCCGTGCCCGCAGCCGACGGAGCTGCAGCGGGCGTCCTGACCGCCGCCGGTCCGCTGCCCGCCCCTCGCCCCGCCGGCGGGCAGGCGCTCGAGAGGTGTACCGCGCGGGCGGCGGGGTCGGTATGCGATTCCCGCCAGGGAATCGCATATCCGGGTGATTCTCGTGAGGGAGG
>CAYTJW010001072.1:0-2188 GCA_964438135.1 uncultured Thermoanaerobaculia bacterium | reverse complement strand
CGTCGGGCGCGCCCGATCAGCCCTCGACCTCTTCGACCAGGTGCGCGCCATGACGCGGCGGCTGCTGCGTCCGAGAGGGTGAGCGCCCACCCCCCGAACGCGGCCCCCACGACGCCGCCGCTGACGTCTTCGCTGTCCCCTGCCGCGGTCCCCGTCCCGGCTGATGGTGCGCCGGTGACCGCGTCCTCAGCCACGGGCAGGAGCGTGTCGACAATCCTACAACGCATCAAGCGAGGCCCTGTCGGAGCTCGAGTCGCGCGCGAGGAACCCACGGGCCAAGGACCCTACGGCAAGGTCGGCTCGCAGGGGAAGGCGAGGGTGTCGGTGACGGCGGCGAAGGGAACGCCGCCGGGGCTCGAGTAGGTCCGCTCGTAGCCGTTCTCCAGGTCCCGGACCCGGACGTCGACCGCGAGATCGGTGAGGCCGGCGACGAACACCCAGTAGCTGTCGCCGAGGCCGCCGCGGCAGGCGTCGAGGACCTTGACCACCAGCTCGACGTTGGCGGGCGAGAAGAACCACAGCCCGCCGGAGTCCGCGGTCATCTCGAACGGGAATGCCGGGCCGCTGCGGCCGTCGGCGGCCCGCCAGGTGGCGGTCACCGCGAACCGCCCCTTGCGCTCGCCGAACCCGTCCGACCCGCCGACGTAGAGCTCCGGCACGCGGTCGTCCGGCGCCTCGCCCCACAGCCCGAGGTTGTCGAAGCTGGCCACCATGTCGGGGCCGCTGGCCGCCTGGTCGTGGAGCACCGTGGCCGTCACCAGGGCGCTGCGGGCCCCGTCCGGGGCGGTGAAGCTGCCCTCGACCTGCTGCCAGCCGGCACTGGCCTGGTCGACCACGAGCGGGTCGGGGGGCAGGAACGCCGCCGAGCCCCAGCAGTTGTCCGTCCGCATCAGCTGCACGCCGAGCTCGGCCCGGCCCCCGTCCGCGACCTCGGTCACGAGGACGTCGCCGGCGAGCCGGTAGGTCGCGCCGGCGACCACCGGCACGCAGGTGAAGGCACGGAAGCTCTGACCGATCGGCGCCACCGCCACCTCCAGCGAGCCGCTCCCCTGGCCGGCCGGCGCGCCGCCGGCGTCGACGTCGCACCAGGCTGCGCCGCCGACGACGACCGGGTACCAGAGCTGCTGCCAGGCTGCGGCCTGGCCGGCGTACGAAAAGTACCCGTCAGCGATCAGGTTGGCGTCCTCCGCGGCGGCCTGGGCGGCGACTGCGAGGGCGAGAGCGACGAGCATGGCGCGACCGCGGACTCGAGCGGGCACGGGTGAGCTCCTCCTTCAAGAGGGTGTACGAGCGGGCCCCCTCGCCCGTCGTGGGGCGTGGGCAGCCGCGGCGGGTCGGGACCGGTGACGGTCACCCGGCCGTCGGGGGCGACCAGGACCTCGGCGGCGACCGTCGGCTCGAGGTCCTCGGGCCGGTAGCGGTCGGTCAGGCACAACGCCACCTGGTTCGATGAGCCGCCCAGGCAGCCCGGCGCGCGGAGGTCGTGGCGGTAGGGGCCGGCCACCAGCACGTCGACCCGGGCCAGGATCCCCGGCCCGTGCGGCAGGGCCCGCACCTCGTCCGGGTCGCAGCCGGTGAAGAGCACCACCGACAGGGAGGTGCTCGAGCGGAGCCGCTCGAGCAGCTCGAGCACCCCCTCCGCCTGCTCGAGCGGCTCGCCGCCGGTCAAGGTCACGCCCTCGGCCCCGGGCGAGGCGGCGAGGCGGTCCGCCAGCTCCCCCGGCGCCACCAGCCAGCGCGGCGCCGGGTCGTGGGTGCCCGGGTTGGCGCAGCCGGGGCAGCCGCGGGAGCAGCCCTGCAGCCAGACCACGGCGCGCAGCCCGGGGCCGTTGGCCCGGCTCGCGGGCACCAGGGCGTGGAGGTTGAGCGGCGGCGCGGCGGCCGCGGTCACGGCGGCGCGCCGACGGTGACGACCTCGTCCTGCCGCTCGGCCTGCTGGTCGTGCTCGGCGGTGAGCTCCCGGGCCACCACCGCGCCCCCCAGCGCGCTCTCCAGGCCCCCGGTCAGGGCCAGGCAGGCCGGCCCGCGGACGCCCCTCACCTCGACCCGCACGCTGCCGTCCGGGCCGAGGAACACGTCCAGCTCCTGGATCTCGCTCATGGCGGCTCCTTTCCGGACCGGTCGGGGTCGCGGTCCCGCTCGGGCTCGGGCTCGGCGGGAGCGAATGGCTCGAGCGGCATGTAGAGCT
>CAYTJW010001071.1:0-2189 GCA_964438135.1 uncultured Thermoanaerobaculia bacterium | reverse complement strand
CGCGGAGCTCGCCGCCGGCAAGACCCCGCTCGGCGAGGTCTCGGCCGCCCTGGCCCACCTCGCCCCCGGCCAGGTGCTGCTGCTCCTCGCCCCGTTCGAGCCGGCGCCGCTGGTCGACGCCCTGCGCGCCAAGGGCCACGAGCTCCACCTCGCCCGCTCCGACGACGGCTCGTTCCGGGTCTGGGTCCGGCGCGGCGGCGGCTGAGGCCCTTCTCCCGGCCACCGGCGGGGGGCTCAGCCGCGCCTGTCCTTGCTGATGTAGCTCGGGTAGGGCTCGCGGCGACCGCGCAGGCCGCCGACCTTGATGACCAGCACCTGCCCGGGCGGCGTCGCCTCGATCCACTGCAGCACCTTGCGCTGGAAGCGGTCGAGCTGGTAGGCGTTGTAGACGATGCCGGCGCGCTGCACGAAGTCGCCGATCGCCTCCTTGGCCGCCGGCGTCAGCTCGACCATGCCCTGGAAGGTCTGCAGCAACGGGTTCTGCTCAGTGTCGCTGAGCACCAGGACGGCGCCGTCGGCCACGGTCTCGTCGGCCCTCGGCAGGGCCCGCTCGACGGCGGCGGCCGGCTGCGCCGCGGGCCGTCTCGGCGCCGGCAGCTCGAGCACCGGCACGGACAGCGCGGCGGCGGTCACGGGCTCGACCTTGACCCCGTGGCCGGCGAGGATCTCCTCCACGGCGGACGCGGTGGCCACAACCTCGGCGGCGAGGCGGGCGAGGTGTTGCCTCCCGGCGGGCGTGAGGTCCACCTTCCCCTGGGCGGCGAACCAGTCGCGGAGCTGCTCGACGAAGGCCGTGAAGCGCTTGACCCGCTCGGCCTCGAGCTCGCCGGCCGGCAACGGCGCCTCGCGGCCGTGGGGCGGCGCGGCGACGTCGACCTGCTGGGAGAGGAGCAGGGGGTCGATGGCGACCCGCTCCACCTCGGCCAGGGCGTCGTGCAGTGACCGCAGCGCCCCCATTCCCCCGGTGGCCGCCCGCCAGGATCGGCGCGCGGCGAAGAAGTCGTGGACCCGGGCCACGTTGGCTACCGCCCTGACCAGCAGCTCGTCGTGCATCGTCGGCGCCATCGCCTCGCCCCCGTCGGCGATGTTAGCCTGGATGTCGTCCCGCGTCACGCGCGGCGGCTTCCCCCGGGTGGGTGGAGGCACGAGCGGTGAGCCGCCCGGAGGCGGATGGCGCCCATCTCCGCGGGCTCTGCTACGCTCCGACCATGCGCCTCGCCCTGCTCGCGGCCCTCGTCGCCGTCGCCACGGTCTCGGCCGGCCAGCCGGTCGCCGACTGGACTGACCTGCCGCCGCTCGAGCCCGGTCGGCGGGCGACCCTGCTGGAGGCCTCGGTCCGCGACCTCGCCCCCCGCTGGGACCCCGACCGGGGCGGCATCCCGCCCGACCCCGGAGACGAGCCGACCTTCGCCGCCACGGCTCACGCCCTCGCCGCCCTCGCCGAGGCGCCGCCCGAGCTGCTCGACGAGCTCGGCGTGCCGTGGCTCGAGTGGCTCGACCAGGCGCTGGACCAGCTCCTCGCCTCCCAGGTCGCCGACCCGGCCCAGGCCGACCCGGCCCTCTGGCCGGGCAGCCTCTACGGCAGCACCCTCTACCCCGGCTGGCTGCCGGAGTGGCAGTGGCCGCGACCGCGCTCCAGCTACGCCTGGGACCCGGCCACCCCGGCCGCCCTCGCCACCCTGCTCGCCCGCCACGGCGACCGCCTGCCAGCGCCCTCCCGCGACCGCCTGCGCACCCTCCTGTGGCGCTCGGCCGACGGCGCCCTGCGCGCCTGGTACCCGGTCCGCGAGCAGCCGGCCCACGCCGAGGCCGGGCGCTACTGGCGGGTCACCAGCGAGCACCTCCGGTACGTCCAGACCCTGGTCCTGGCGGGCCAGGAGACCGGCCACGCCGAGGCCGCCCGCGCCGGTGCGCTCGCCCTCGACCGCGTCGTGACCGACCTGCGCCGCCACGGCGCCGGCGAGTTCGCCGCCCAGCACGGGGTGGCGGCGAGCCTCGACGCGCTCGGCCTGCTCGCCCAGGAAGCGGTCGAGGGGGAGGTGCGGCGGATGGCCGCCAGCGCCTTCCTCTACCTGTGGACCGACCTCGCCCTCACCCTCACCGACGCGGGCGGGGGCGAGCTCGCACCGGGCGGGCCGGCCGCCAGCGCAACGGTGCCCCTCGGCCCGGGCGGCGACGAGGCGTCCCAC
>CAYTJW010001070.1:0-2189 GCA_964438135.1 uncultured Thermoanaerobaculia bacterium | reverse complement strand
TCCTGGGCGCCGTGCCGCCCGACACCGCCGCCGCCCTCGGCCTCGCCGACCTGCGCGGCCACGGCCCGGGCGCGCCCGGCTACCGGCGCTGGCTGGAGACGGTCGACCCGCAGGCGTGGGACCCGACCTCCGGCGCCCTCCGCCTCAACCCCGCCACCCTCGACCTCCACCACCCGTACCTCCACGCCCTCGGCGCTCGCTTCCTGCTCGAGCCGCCCGGTCTGCGGCTGGTCGAGCACGCCCTCGGCCGGCAGGCGCAGCAGGTCGAGCCGGGCGGCACGCCGCTGCCCCTCGAGCGGGTCGGGACGGTCGAGCAGGGGCTCGTCCTGCCCGCCGGGTGCTCGCGGCTGGGGGTGCTCGCCACCGCCCAGGGCCAGCTCGTCGGCGGCAGCCTCGAGGTGACGCTCGGCGAGCCGGGGGCCGAGGCCCCCCTCGGGCGCTGGACGGTCGCCGCCGGCGAGCTGGCGGCCGAGAGCATCGCCTGGCTCGACCTGCCGGCCGGCCTCGACGCGAGCCGCGAGCTGCGCCTGACCCTCGCCCCGCGCCTCCAGACCGGCACGCTCTGGCTGCCTGCCTCGCCGGACGCGACCGGCCTGCCCGGCCGACTGCTGGTCGACGGCCGGGAGGTCGAGCGGGACCTGGCCCTGACGTTCGACGTGTCCGGCTACGCCGTGGTCGCGACCGGGCCCGACCTCAGGGTGTGGGAGAGCCGCCGGGCGGCGCCGCCCTTCTGGCCGGTCCACCGGGTCGTGGTCGCGGGCCTCGACGAGGTGCTGCGCGCCTCCCCCCCGCTGCCGCTCGACCGCCTGGCGGCGGTCGACGCGCCGACTGCCGCGGCCCTCGAGCTGGCCGAGCCGCCGCTCGGTCGACCGGAGCGGGTCTCGCTCCGCACCGCCTCGGTGGCCGCGTTCGCGGTCGACGTCGACTTCGCCGCGCCCGGGCTCCTGGTCAGCTCGCTGCCGGCCAGCCCCCCCCTGTGGCGGGCCCGGGTGGACGGCTCGAGCCGGCCGCCGGTGGTGGCCAACGGCCTCTTCCTGGCCGTGCCGGTCCCGGCCGGGACGCACCGGGTGGAGCTCGCGGCGCGCATTCCCGCCCTGTGGTACGGTTGCAGCGTGGCCGGCGCCGCAGCCCTGGCCTGGCTCTCGGTCCGGGGCCGGAGGCGGGCCGGCCGGGTGGGAGCGACGCCGACGTGAAGCTGGTCATTCAGATCCCGGCCTGGAACGAGGAGGAGCACCTGCCACGGACCCTCGCCGCCTTGCCGCGGCAGCTCGCGGGCTTCGACGAGGTGGCGATGCAGGTGGTCGACGACGGCTCCACCGACCGCACCGCCGAGCTGGCGCGAGCGGCGGGGGCGACGGTGGTGCAGCTGCCGGTGCACCGCGGGCTCGCGGTCGCCTTCGCCGCCGGCCTGAAGGCGGCGCTGGCGCAGGGCGCCGACGTCATCGTCAACACCGACGCCGACGGCCAGTACGACCCGGCCGACATCCCGACCCTGCTCGCGCCGATCCTCTCCGGCCAGGCGCAGATGGTGATCGGCGACCGCCAGGTCCACACCCTGCGTCACTTCTCCCCCACCAAGCGGGCGCTGCAGCGCCTCGGCTCGGCGGTGGTCCGCCGCCTGTCGCGCACCGAGGTGGCGGACGTCACCTCCGGCTTCCGGGCCATCTCCCGCGCCGCCGCCCTCGAGCTGCAGGTCTTCACCCGCTTCACCTACACCCTGGAGACCATCCTCCAGGCGGGCGAGGCCGGCCTCAAGGTCGTGTCGGTGCCGATCAGGGTCTCGACCGAGGTCCACCGCCCCTCGCGCCTGTTCCGCTCCAACCTCGGCTACGTCCTGCGCTCGCTCGAGAGCATCGCCCGCATCGTCGTCCTCTACAACCCGCTCCGCATCTTCCTCCGCATCGGCCTGCTGCCGGTCCTCGCCGGTCTCGCCCTGATGGCCCGCTTCCTGTTCTACTTCCTCACCGAGCGGTCCCCCGCCGGCCACGTCCAGTCGCTGCTCCTGGCCGTGGTCCTGATCGTGGTCGGGGTCCAGATCTGGGTGGTCGGCATCGTCGCCGACCTGATCGCCGTCAACCGGCGGCTGCTGGAGGAGGTCGTGGTCGAGCAGCGGCGACGGGGCGCGGGCGAGCCACCGGATCGGGCCGGATGACCCCGCCGCCCGGCGCCCACCGCTGGGGCCGCGTCCT
>CAYTJW010001069.1:0-2191 GCA_964438135.1 uncultured Thermoanaerobaculia bacterium | reverse complement strand
CGCGCTGGGCGAGGACGCCGACGTCGGTGGCCGGCTCGGCCGAGCGCCAGGCGCGGAGCAGGCGGGCGAAGGCGCCGAGCAGGAAGTGGCCGGAGCCGACCGCGGGGTCGATGAGGGTGATCTTCGCCACCCCGAGCTGGCCCAGGGCTGGCTCCAGGGTGGCGTCGAGGATGAAAGACTCGACGAAGTCCGGGGTCTGGAGCAGGGCGTAGTGCTCCCGCGCCTCGGCGTCGAGGTCCTGGTAGAGGTCGCCGAGGAAGCGGCTGCCGGTGCCGCCGAAGGAGAGCTCGAGCTCGCCCGCCTCGTCGCGGCGGCGGAAGGCGTCGAGCAGTCGCCGGGCGGCTTCGCCGGACGGTCCCAGCCGCCAGACCGGGTTGTGGCGCGGGTCGAACAGCGCCCGCGCGCCCTCGAGGTGCTCCAGCTCGCGGAACACGGTCAGCAGGTAGTCGCGCGGGGTGGCGAAGGGCGCGAGGCGGAAGAACAGCTCCTCCGAGTCCTCGGCGCCGGGCCCGGCGATCCGCCGCCGCTCGATCAGGCCGCGGTCCTCCAGCACCCGCACGAACACCACCGACAGCACCCACAGCGCGGCCAGCTGCCCGACCCGCTCCCGGCTCCACACCTCGAAGTCGTCGCCGGTCCGCTCCGCCTTGCGCTCCGCCTCCCAGGTCAGCCGCATGCCCCGCCCCACCCGCGGGTCCCGCGCCCGCTCGAGCAGGTCCCCCCGCAGGTCCGCGAGGAGCGGGCGGAGGGCGCCGAGGAGGGTGCGAGAATCAACGTCCATGGCCTGCTCCGCCCTGCGGTGGCTTGCGTGTCGAGTTCCTCATCCGCCGAACAGCCCTTTCCGAACAACGTCGCTGAGCAGGTTCCAGAGTATCGCCCGAAACGCCTGAGCCGCTTCGGGTCCGGCCTTGCGCATCAGAGCCTTGAACTTGGTTTCGGCTGCATGAGCCAGGGCGGTCTCGTCCACTAGGTCCTTGAGGGAACCAAGTAGCACTTGGCGCTCCTCAGGTGAGAGGCTGCTGATCCCCTCAGCCAGGTCTCTTGCAGCCTGGAGTGCGGCCGCAGTCCACGGGAACGGCTCTCCGCACTTGCCGCAGTACTTTGGTGGCGAGTATCGCACCCCGATTTTCCCGGGGCCGATGTAGGCACCTCGAATCGGCTTGCTGCAACTCGGGCACGCAGTCATTGTGCGCTGCCCGCAATCTGGACAGAAGTCCTCGTTGCGCCGTGGAGTCTCGCGAGACATGGGATTCGTGACATGACCGTTGGGGCAAACCTGCGCTACGTCGTAGTAGCCCTCGTCCATTGCGACACCCCCATGGTTCCGTCGCAGATACCAGAGACAACATCACGACGCCTGCCCCTCTGCCCCGGCCCGGTGCTCGTTGCGCAGCCACGACCGCGGCAGCTGCAGGCGCTGCCCGGGCAGGGGCGCGGGCACGGGCAGGGTGCCGTTGACCGCCGGCGGCTTGTCGTCGTCGTGGCAGGGCAGGAGCAGGACGACCGCGGCGCCGTCCTCGTGCTCGGCGCGCTCGACCAGCTCGCCCAGCTCGGCCGCCAGGTTGTAGCGGGCGAGGATGCCGGGGTGGACCAGCAGCCGGGGCTCGGTGCGCTCCGCCAGCAGATCGTCGACCATGTCGCGCGCGGCGCGCTGCACGAGCTGGCGCAGCAGGGCCCAGCTCGGGCCGGCCGGGCCGTCGCGGTCGGCGCTCATGACCGCCTCCTCGGCCACGCCGAGGTCGCCCATCTGGCGGCGCACGTGCCGCCACAGCAGGTGGTCGAGGGAGGTCTGGGGCACGGCCATGGTCTCGGCCAGGCGCGCGGCCGCCTGCTCGGCGTCGTTGGCCACCACCTGCACCACCCGGAAGCGGCCGCGGGCGAGCGAGGCGCGGAGGGCGTCGTCGAAGGCCCGCGCCTGGCGGGCGGTGGGGCTGTCGAGGCGGGCCTCGCCCGGCGCGGCCGAGCCGAGGCGGGTGGCCTGCAGGTGGGTGCCGGTGAGTGAGGCCGCCTCGCCCCCCAGTCGCCGGTAGACGCGGCGGGCCGGGTCGAAGACCAGCCCCAGCCCCTCGACCAGGGCGTCAAGCTCGGGCCGGCCGGGCAGGGGCAGCGCCTCGGGGTAGCGGTCGCGGACCCGGCGGACCAGGTCCTCGGGCGCGAGGTCGGCCACCCCGAACGCGGTCGAGGTCAGCAG
>CAYTJW010001068.1:0-2198 GCA_964438135.1 uncultured Thermoanaerobaculia bacterium | reverse complement strand
GGTGCGGACGCAGCCGAGCAGCAGGGACAGGCTCTCGCGCAGGGGCTCGAGCGCCCCGGCCCGCTCGGTCCGCTCGGCGGCGCGGTCCAGGTCCAGCTCGACCTCGTCCAGGCGACGGGCGAGGATCGAGCGGCAGAGGGCGGAAGGGTGGCCGAGCAGGTCGGGGAGGCTGCGCCGGGAGGCGAACTCCGCGAGCTTCCGGCAGCCGGCGACGGCCATGCCCGGGTCGCCGTCCTGGGAGCTGGCGAGGAGGGACATGGCGTCGACCGCCAGGGCCCGGTCCTGGTCCAGGTGGTTCAGGATGTCGGACACGGCGGGCACGCACGGCGCCGGCCTGCCGGTGGCCTCGACCACCGGGCCGGCGGTCAGCGGGCGGGTCAGGTCGCGCTGGCGCCACTCCTGGTGGGCGAGCCGCCAGTCGGCCGCGGGGCCGGCCGCCACCAGCTCAAGGAGCTTGCGGCCGAGGACCTCGAGCCAGGTCTCGAAGGACTGGATGGCGCGGATGCCGTGGGCGATGTCGGCGGCCGCCGCGCGGGCCGCCAGCAGGGGGCCGTGCGCCAGCGCCTCGGCCGCGCCGAGCGCCTGCTCGTAGCGGGCGTTCCGAACCTGGCGCAGGATGGCGTCGAGCTCCCCCTCCACCCGCGCGTCGAAGATCGGGCTCGGGTCCGGTGGCCCGTACAGCAGGGGCAGGCACCACTCCGGCTGGGCGTCGCGGTAGAGGCCCATGACGGCGAGCTGGAACGCCTCCTCGGCGTGTACCTCGCCGGCGGGGCTGGCGGCGCCGCCCGACAGCGCGCCGTAGAGGTAGTCGTAGAACCGGCACAGGGTGTCCTGCCGCATCTCCTGCCGCACGGCGACCACCCTGGTGCCCGGGCAGCGCGCCGCGAGCTCGGCGCCGAGGACGGCCGACCCGCACACGTGCAGGGTGATCAGCCGCGGGCGGGTGAGGCGGCTGGCGAGGGTGTGGGCGAAGACCGCGAACTGCTGGTGGTCCTCCTGGCCGAGCCGGCTCTCCAGGCAGATGGTGCCCGAGCGGGCGGAGCCGTGGGCCACCACGTGGACCACGTCCCACTCGCCGTCCTCGCCCTGCAGCTGCCCGAGCTGGTCGACGGTGCCAGGCCCCTCGACCACCCGCACCTCGGGCCGGGCCAGGCGGTGCGACCAGGGGCCGGTCACGGCCGCGACCGCCGCGGCGGCGTCCATCGGCGCGTAGCTCGGGCCCTGCGGGGCACAGGCCACGACCAGCACCTTGACCCGCCGCTCCCCCAGGACCAGAGCGGCGGGGGGCTCCCCGTCGACGCCGCGCACCAGGCAGACGCCCTGGGCGACGAGCGGGGTCCTGCCGACCGCGAGCAGCTCCCACGGCAGCAGGGCGAGGTCGAGCCACGAGTCGCGCGGGTCGCGCCGCGGCCGCAGCACCAGCGCCGAGCGGCCGCCGCGCGTGGCCCCCTCGAGCAGGGCGCCGAGCGACTCGTGGACGCGCCCGCCGAGCGAGACCGCCCGCTCGCGCGCGCGCGGGTCCCCGTCGCGGCCGTCCGCGGCGATCTGCTCCAGCTCCTCGGCCCAGGCGGCGAGGGTCTGGCCGCTCCGCCACTGCGCCGGGCAGCGGTCCGACTCCAGGTAGACGCCGTCGAGCGCCCCGCCCGGGGAGCGGACCACACCGAAGTCGACGGCCAGCGACGACATCGTCATCTGCAGCCCCCGTCGCCGGAGCGGCGGACCTCCTCGGCCCTCCTCCGCACCCGCTCCAGGCTGGGGTGCTCGGGTGCCAGCTCGCGCCAGATGGTCAGCACCTTCTCCGCCGTCCTCAGGCTTTGACGGAGCACGGAGCCCTTTCTTGCAGAACCCCGCGCCGCCTCCTCGACCAGGCACTCGGCGAGCAGCGCGCACACCTCCACGTCGGGCGTCGGCGCCAACGCGAAGACAACCTTGAGGGCCCTGATCGCCTCACCCCACCTCTCCTCGAGGCGCAGCAGCAGTCCCTTGCGGTGGAGCTCCTCGAGAGCGGTTCGATGGTAGTGCATGACCCGCTCCCGTTCAAGCATCGCCACGGCGGCCTGCAGCCGCTCGTGGGTGGGGTAGCGGGCGGCGGGCGCGGCCGCGGTCTCGCGCGCCAGCTCGAACAGGTCCTGGCCGTCGGTCCGCCCCGGCTGCCGCGCCAGCTCCAGCGCCGCCCCCACCACCAGGGCCGCGGCGGC
>CAYTJW010001067.1:0-2198 GCA_964438135.1 uncultured Thermoanaerobaculia bacterium | reverse complement strand
AGCGACGCCAGCGCCGCCCCGCCCGCCGGCCCCGGGTCGGCGCCGGCGACGGGCACGCCTCAGACCTCGGCCGGCCCGTCGGAGAGGGCGGCGCAGATCGCCTGCGCCAGCACCTCGACCCCGCACGGCTTGCGCAGGAAACGGACCCGTCCCTCGCCGATGACGTGCTTGAGCGCCCCCTCCTCGGCGTAGCCGGACAGCAGCACCACCCTCAGGCCGGGCCGCTGTGAGCGCAGCAGGCCGGCGAGCTCGAGACCGGAGATCCCGGGCAGGACGTAGTCGGCCACCAGCACGTCGCAGGGCGAGCGCCGGTCCGCCTCGAGCGCCTCCTCGCCGGTCCGCACCGCCGCCACCGCGAAGCCGAAGGCCGGCAGGACCTCCTCCAGCATGAGCCGCACGCCCTCGTCGTCCTCGACCAGCAGCACCCTGGCGCCGCGTCCGACGGGTTCCTCGGCCGGGGCCACGGCGACGCGCGACTCGGCCTCCCCGTCCGCGTCGAGCCACGGCAGGGTGACGCGGAAGGTCGTGCCCCTCCCCTCGGCGGTGGTGAAGGTGACGCTGCCGCCGTGGTCGCTCACCACCCGCTGCACCATGGCCAGGCCGAGGCCGGTCCCCTGCGACCGCGCCTTGGTGGTGAAGAAGGGCTCGAACACCCGCGCCGCCACCTCCGGGGCCATGCCGCAGCCGGTGTCCTCAACCTCCAGCCAGACCTGCTCCCCCTCCGCGCCACCGCTGCGCACCGTCAGGCGGCCACCGTCGGGCATGGCGTCGACCGCGTTGACGACCAGGTTGACCAGCAGCTGCTCGGCCTGCCAGCGGTCCATCTGCGCCGGCAGGGGCGAGTCGGCCAGGTCGAGGCGGAAGGCGACGTCCTCCCGCACCAGCCGGCGCAGGTACTCCGCCGCCGCTCGCACCACCGCCCCCAGGTCGTCGCGCCGCAGCACCGGCGGCTCGTCGCGGGCGAACACCAGCAGCTGCCCGGCGAGCCGGGCGCCGCTGGCGATGTGGCGCTCGAGCTCGTCCGCGGCGCTCGCGACCCGGCCCGGGTCGGCGGCGTGCCGCCTCATGATGTGGGCGACCGCGACCATCGCCTGGAGCAGGTTGTTGAAGTCGTGGGCGACCCCGGCGGCCAGGCGTCCCACCGCCTCCATCTTCTGCGCCTGCAGGAAGCGTGGGTCGGCGGCCGAGAGCTCGGGCCGCTGCGCGACCGGTCGACCCTCCCCCGGCTCGTTGTCCTCGCCCATAGCACCCCACCCGAGAATAGCACTGCCGCGGGGGCTCCCCGCAGCCGACAGGCCGTCCGGGATGGGACCGCTACGCCGTGCGGCCGTGCAGCCGCACCCGGCCGACCGAGGCCCGGACCGCGGACAGCATGCGCCGCCGCTCGACCTCGTCGGTCGCCGCCGGCGCCACGCAGTGCGTGTCGGCCGGGCGCTCGCCGGCCACCAGCCGCACGACCTGGAACAGCTGCTCGAGCAGGCCCGGCGCCGCCGCCAGGGCGAGGGCGTAGATGGCGCTGGTGGTCTCGGGCGGCCTCATGCCGCGGCACCGGGCCGCGTCTGCCACCCGCTGGTCGAGGCGGTCGAGGATGACCCGGCACATGCCGTCCAGCAGCTTCTGCCGTCGCGACCTGATCCCGGCCATGGCTCGCGTGCCTCCCCCCAGCAACAGGTTGCGCGCGAAACGCCCGGGCGTCTGTGGCCACGGTCACACCGCCGCCCTGTCCGGCCGAGCACCGCCACCCTGTCCGGTTTTCCGTACAACGCCCCCGCCGCCGGCGCGTCCCCCGCGCTCGGCGCTGGCAGGCGAGTTGCAGAGGCCGGGCGCGAGGCGTCGCGCGGGCCTGGGGAGGGCCGCCCCGCGCCGAGGCCGAGGGCCCGCTGGCACCGTCCGGTAGAGCCCGCAACAGGATGGCGCCGCGGAGGTTGACCTGAGCGGGGGGTTCTGGCCATAATGCAGCGCTTCGGGACGGTCGTCGGCCGCCCGCGGCGGAGGGACCGAGGGGATTCCGATCATGGACGATGGAGGTGCGATGATGCGTAGAGCTCTGGCGTTGTTGGGTTTCTGCCTCCTGGTGGGCGGTCTGGCACAGGCTGCCACCACCAGCCGGCTGAGCGGGACCGTGGTCGACAACCAGGACCTGGCCCTGCCCGGCGTGACCGTGACCCTGACCTCGGACGTGCTCATCGGCGGGCCGC
>CAYTJW010001066.1:0-2199 GCA_964438135.1 uncultured Thermoanaerobaculia bacterium | reverse complement strand
GGGGCCGCGGCGCCGGCGCCGAGCAGGGCTGCGGCGAGGAGCGCCGCGACCCGCCCCGCGCCCGACCGGGGGGGTGGGGGAGCTGACCGCTGACCGCTGACGGCTGACAGCTCCGTCCTACCCGTGGATCGCCCGCTTGGCCACCGCCATGGCCGCCTCGCGCACCGCCTCGGACAGGGTCGGGTGGGCATGGACGGTCAGGGCGAGGTCCTCGGCCGAGCCGCCGAAGGCCATCGCCACCGCCGCCTCGGCGATCAGCTCCGAGGCGCGGGGCCCGAGGATGTGCACCCCCAGCAGCCGGTCGGTCTCGGCGTGGGCGAGGACCTTCACCAGCCCCTCCTCCTGGCCCATGCTCTTGGCGCGGCCGTTGGCGCGAAAGTAGAAGCGGCCGGAGCTGTACGGGACGCCCGCGTCCTTGAGGTCCTGCTCGGTGCGGCCGACCATGGCCAGCTCGGGGTCGGTGTAGACCACGTTGGGGATGACGTCGTAGTCGACGTGGCCCGGCTTGCCGGCGACGATCTCGGCCACGGCGATGCCCTCGTCCTCGGCCTTGTGCGCCAGCATCGGGCCGCGGATCAGGTCGCCGATGGCGTAGACGGTGGCCAGGCTGGTGCGGAAGCGGTCGTCGACCTTGACCCGGCCGTTCTCCAGCTCGACGCCGAGCGCCTCCAGGCCGGCGCCCGAGGTGCACGGCCGGCGGCCGACCGACACCAGCACCACGTCGCACTCGACCTCGGCCCGCTCGCCCTTGGCGTCCTCGACCGTCAGCCGCACCACGTCCTTGACGTCGGCCGCCACGACCTTGCTCTGCAGGTGGATGTCGAGCCCCTGGCGAGTCAGCGACTGGGCCAGCATGGTGGCGATCTGGCGGTCGGCGAACGGGGTCACCGTGGGCAGCATCTCCACCACCGTCACCTGCGACCCCAGCCGCCGCCAGACGCTGCCCAGCTCGAGGCCGACCGCGCCGGCGCCGATCACCACCAGGCGGGGCGGGACGGAGGCGAAGGACAGCGCCTCGGTCGAGGACACGACCCGGCTGCCGTCGAAGGGCAGGAACGGCAGCTGGATCGGCTCCGAGCCCATGGCCAGGAGGACGTTCGCGGCCCCCAGCTCGACGAAGCCCTGGTCGCCCGCCACCGCCACCCGGTCCGGCTTGGCCAGGACGCCGTGGCCCGTCACCACGGTCACCTTGTTCTTCTTCATCAGCATGGCGATGCCGTCGACCAGCTCCTTCACCACCTGGTCCTTGCGCGCCATCATGGCGGGCAGGTCGAGGCGGACGTCGTCGACCGCCACCCCGTGCCCGGCCAGGTGGTGGCGGACCTGGGCGAAGACCTCGCTCGACTCGAGCAGGGCCTTGGAGGGGATGCAGCCGACGTTGAGGCAGGTGCCGCCCAGGGTCTTGCGCTTCTCGACCAGGGCGACCTTGAGGCCGAGCTGGCCGGCGCGGATGGCGGCGACGTAGCCGCCCGGGCCGGCGCCGACGATGACCAGGTCGTAGGTCTCCATGTCACACCTCCAGGAGCATCCGCTCGGGGCTCTCGACGCAGTCGACGACGCGGCGCAGGAAGGTCACCGCCTCGCGACCGTCGACCAGGCGGTGGTCGTAGGACAGGGCCAGGTACATCATCGGCCGCACGACCACCTGGTCGTCGACCACCACGGGCCGCTTCTTGATGGCGTGCATGCCGAGGATGGCGCTCTGCGGCGGGTTCAGGAACGGGGTCGACAGCAGCGAGCCGAACACGCCGCCGTTGGAGACGGTGAAGACGCCGCCGACCAGGTCGGACAGCTCCAGGGTGCGCTCGCGGGCGCGGCGGGCGAGGTCGGCCAGGCCGAGCTCGATCTCGGGCACCGACAGCCGGTCGACGTCGCGCAGCACCGGCACCACCAGGCCGCGCTCGGTCGAGACCGCGACGCCGAGGTCGTAGTAGTGGTTGGTGACGATCTGGTCGCCGTCGATCGAGGCGTTGACCTCGGGCACGGTCTTGAGGGCGTCGACCGAGGCCTTGAGGAAGAACGCCATCAGCCCCAGGTCGACGCCGTGGCGGTCCTTGAACGGGCCGCGGTGGCGGGCCCGGAGCTCCAGCACTCGCGACATGTCCACCTCGTTGAAGGTGGTGAGCATGGCCGTGGTCTGCTGCACCTGCACCAGCCGCTCGGCGATGCGGGCGCGGAGCGGGCTCATCGGCGCGCGGG
>CAYTJW010001065.1:1946-2199 GCA_964438135.1 uncultured Thermoanaerobaculia bacterium | reverse complement strand
CAGCTCGGCTGGGGCGCCGAGCGCCGGGCGGCCGAGCTCGCAGCCTGCGGGCGGGAGCTCGAGGCCGCCCACGGCCTTCCGGCGGGGTGGGCTGGACGGGCGAGCGACGGTCTCACCCCCGCCCCTTGGCGCCCACACGAAGCGAAGCGGCCCCGCCGGGGCGGGGGCGGTTGGTTGTCTTCCGGCGGCGGGGTAACGCAGCGGGGGCGCGCCCGCGGCGGGCTCGAGCCAGCCGCCGTCGTCGGGCGCGGGG
>CAYTJW010001065.1:0-1936 GCA_964438135.1 uncultured Thermoanaerobaculia bacterium | reverse complement strand
CTGCGGGCGGGAGCTCGACGCCGCCCACGGCCTGCCGGCGGGGTGGGCTGGAGGGGCGAGCGGCGAGTAGCGAGCGGGGCCGCCCGCCCGGCCCGGGCAACGGTCTCCCCTGCCCCCCAACGCGAAGCGGCCCCGCCGGGGCGGGGCCGCTGGGTTCTCTTCCGGAGTCGGGCTACCGCTGCTCGGCCTCGACCGCGTCGGGCTCGAGCCAGCCGCCGTCGACGGGCGCAGCGCCCATCTCGCCGGCCTTGGCCGAGACGTAGGTGATCTTGACGTCGTCGAGGAACCAGCCGTCGTAGGTGGTGGAGCAGTCGGTGATGGCGGCGAAGGCGATGTGCAGGGTCTTGCCGGCCGCGCCGCCGGTGTTGCCGGCGATGGCGTTGGCCGCCGCGTCGAGGTCGACGACGACGTTCGTGAAGGTGGTCGAGGTGCCGGTCCAGATCGACCGGCCGCCGCCCGACGACGGCGGGCAGTAGGTGCTGGAGGTGCCGTTGTAGCCGTTCGACAGGATGGCGGCGGCCGGCACCGGGGTGTAGTTGGAGCCGTCGGTCGAGATCATCAGGGTGGCGCCGTCGTAGTTGCTCTCCCACTGGTAGCGGTGCCAGAAGTCGAGGCGGACGTTGGTGGCGCCGGCCGGGACGGCGACCCCGGAGCTGCCGGGCTTGGCGTAGCTGAAGGTGCTGTTGCCGTAGTTGGCGGTGCAGGTGGTGCCGCCGAAGCGGAAGACCTTGCTGCCGCCGTGGGCGCTGCAGGTCTGGATGCCGCGCCAGGAGGTGGAGTTGCCGCTGAAGTAGGCCGAGGCCCAGGTGCCGAGGCCGGTGCCGCTCTCGAAGGTGTCGTTGCGCAGGGTCACGGTCGAGCCGCCGCCGCCGCCGGTGACGGTGCCCGACCTCTGCACCGTGTTGGTCTCCTCGACGCCGCCCGACGGGCCGGAGTGGCCGGTCGTCATGTCCTCGGCGCGGACCACGTAGTAGTAGGTGCCGGCGGCCAGCGAGCTGTTGGTGTAGGTGGTGCTGGTGAGGCCGGTGGCGATGCGGTTGGTGGAGCCCGGCGTGAAGCCGGAGGTGGTGGAGCGGTAGACGTTGTAGCGGATGCCCGTGCCGCAGGCCGGCGTGCCGGCGCTCCAGGACAGGACCAGCGAGGTGGTCGAGCCGACGGTGACCGACGCCAGGCCGGCGAAGGTCGGGGCCGGCGCGGTGTCGGCGTTGGTGGCGCTCCGGGTCACGCTCGAGCCGGAGGAGCTGCCGCAGCCGTTGACCGCGTTGACGGCGTAGGTCGAGGAGCCGACCGGCGCCGAGGTGTCGGTGAAGGAGGTGGTCGTGCCGCCGAGGGTGGCGATGGTGGCGCCGCCGCGCAGGACCTGGAAGCTGCGGCTGCCCGTGCCCCCGTCGTTCCAGTTGGAGGGGGCGCTCCAGGACAGGGCGACGCCGGTGGTGGCACAGCCGTTGACGTCCGTCGCCGAGGCCAGGCCGGCGAAGGTCGGCGCAACACAGCTGCTGCCGCCGCCGCAGGGGGTCGAGGTCTCGGTGTTGGTGATCTGGATGCTGTCGACGTACCAGGTGCCGCTGGCCTGGGAGGTGTCGGTGCCCATGCGCCACCGGATCAGGCGGCCGGCCCCGGCGTAGCTCGCCAGGTTGACGCTGACCTGGGTGAAGGAGGTGGTCGACCCGGACCAGGCGCTCCGCCCGCCGAGCGGGTTGGAGTACGAGCTGGAGATGGTGCGGTTGTAGCCGTTGGCGGTGATGGCCGAGCCGAGGTCGGTCCAGGAGCTGCCGCCGTTGGTGGAGATCTCGATCACGCCGCCGTCGTAGCCGGTCTCGAACGCGTACGTGTGCCAGAAGGTCAGCACCGAGCTCGAGGACAGGCCCTTGGCCGGGGCGACGAGCCACTTGTCGGACACGGTGGCGACGTCGACCGACGCCCAGGAGTGGCTGCT
>CAYTJW010001064.1:0-2200 GCA_964438135.1 uncultured Thermoanaerobaculia bacterium | reverse complement strand
TGTGCGAGGCGTGGCCGGCGGTGGCCTGGCCGACCAGGACCGCCCCCGTCCGCTGGAGGGCGGCGGCGAGGATCTCGCCCGCCCCCTCGGTCTCGGCCGAGACCAGCACCACCGGGCTGGTGCGGGTGGCGACCGCGGCGTCGGCCGGGTACGCCCGCTCGCCGGCACGGCGGCCGCGCCAGGCGCCGAGCGTGCCGCTGGCCGCGAACTGGTCCGCCACCCGCAGGGCCTCCTCCTCGTCGCCCCACACCAGGCCGCGGAGGTCGAGCACCAGCGGCCGGTCCGCGACCAGCAGCCCGCGCAGCACGTCGGCGCCGCCCGGCGGCAGGCTCAGCACCTCGACCACCTGGACGCCCTCCCGCTCCTCGGCGGTCGCAGCCTGCGGCTGCCACGGGGTCGGCTCCAGCACCACCTCCCGCCGCTGGTCGACCAGCCGGTCGACGATGCTGAGGTGGGCCGGCTCGCCGCGCGCGAACCGCTCCGCCAGCTCGAGGCGCAGCTGCCACAGCGGGCGGCCGCGGGTGTTGACGCCCTCGACCCGCTCGATCACCTCCCAGCTCTCGAGCGAGGCGGCGGCGGCCGGCGACCCGGGCACGGCGTGCCGGATCGCGGCCTGACCCAGCCGCGAGCCGAGCAGCAGGCCGTAGGCCGGGGGCGAGGCCACGACCCGCTCGAAGGCCTCGACCGAGGCCAGCGGCAAGACCGCCGCCGCGGGGTCGACCGACTCGACCAGGCCCGACTCCAGGCTCAGGGAGAGGGCTTCCTGGTTGAGCTGGTCGACGTACTCGCCCAGCACCAGGTGGACGACCTCGGACAGCGTCCCCAGGCTGCGGAAGGTCTCCTCGTCGGCCCCGTGGCTGGCCGCCATGAGACCGGCGAAGGTTCCGACGACGACCAGGGACAGGCTCACCAGCACGACCCGCACGCGCACCATGCTCACGGCCCTCCCTCGCGCAGCTGCAACCAGCGCAACGGGTCCTGCGGCTGCTCCGCCACCCGGACCTCCAGGTACAGGTTACCCTGCTCGCCCGGCGTCGAGGCCATGCCCAGCTGGGTGCCCATGGCCACGCTCTGGTTGACCCGGACCCAGATCGAGGCCAGCCCGGCCACCAGCGAGAACACCCTGCCGCCGTGGTCGACCACCACCATGTTGCCGTAACCCTTGAAGTGCTGAGCGTATGCCACCACGCCGGAGAACACCGCCGCGACCGGGGTCCCGGCCGCCACGTCGAGGTGGATGCCGTTGCAGACGGTGTAGGTGGCGTAGCGGGGCAGGTAGTGGCGGCCGAACGACTGCACCACCCGCCCGCGCGCCGGCCACGGCAGCGCCCCCCGGTAGCGACGGATGTCGTCCCCGGCGGCCGGTCGCTGGCGGGCGGCCAGCAGCTCCACCAGGCGTCCCAGCGACTGCTCCCGCTCCCGCATGTCGTCGAGGTCGGTCGAGGTCTGCCGCTCGCTCCGCTCGAGCGCGACGAGCCGGGTCGCGACCCGGTCGCGCAGCTCCGCCAGCTGCTGGCGCCGCTCGACCAGGTCCTGCGCCTCCCGCTCGGCCGCGGCCAGCGACACCGACAGGTCGCCCAGGCGCTCCGACCGCGCCCGCTGCAGCTGGCCGTACTCCTCCACCAACCGGACCTGGCCGACGGTCAGCACCGACACGGTGCCGAAGGCCTGCTCCAGGTTGCCGCCGCGGGCGGCGTCGAACAGCAGCTGGAGCGGCCCGGGGCGGCCGAGGAGGGACATCATCTGCAGGTGCAGGCCGAGGCCCTGGCGCCGCCGCTCGATCTCGCCGCCGAGCTCGGCCGCCTCGTCGCGCAAGCGCACGATCTCGTCCCGGCTGGCGCCCAGGACCAGCTCCAGCTCGCGCACCCGCGCCTCGGCCAGCTCGAGCTCGGAGGAGAGCCGCGCCCGCTCCTCGCTGGCCCCTGCCCGCTCCGCCTGGAGGGTGGCGAGCCGCCCCTCGAGGGCACGGATGCGGCCCCGCACCGCCGCCAACTGGTCGCCCTCGCCGCCGGCTGAGGCCACACCGGCGACGAGCAGCGCCAGCGCGGCCAGCGCCAGCCAGCGCGAGGTCACGGCCCGATCCACACCGGGGATTCTACTCCCGGTGGCGACGGTGGCCGGGGCCGGGTCGAGGGCGAGCTCGAGGTCCACGTCCACGTCCACGTCCACGTCCACGTCCACGTCCACGTCCACGTCCACG
>CAYTJW010001063.1:0-2203 GCA_964438135.1 uncultured Thermoanaerobaculia bacterium | reverse complement strand
ATGCCCCGCGCCGCCGGATGCGCCTCGCGGCCGTCGCCGTGGCGCTGCTCCTCGCCGTCCTCGCCGCCAGCAAGTACACCTTCGACCTGCGACGGGAGCGAGGCCTGGCGCTGGCGGCGCGGGACGAGGCGGAGCGGGCTCGCCGCCAGGCCGAGGACCTGGTCGGCTTCATGCTCGACGACCTCTACGGGGCGCTCGAGCCGGTCGGCCGCCTCGACCTGCTCGACAAGGTCGCCCGCCGCGTCCTCGACCACTACGAGGTCGCGGCCGACGTCGCCGACGACCGCCAGGCGGCGGCGCTGCAGCGCATCGCCCAGGTGCACGTGCAGCAGGGACGCCTCGAGGACGCCCTGTCCGCCATCCGCCGCAGCGAGACCCAGTACCGGCGCCTGCTCCAGGGCGACCGGACGCACGGCCCGTGGCGGGTCGGGCTGGCCGAGACCCTGACCAAGCGCGCCGACATGCTGGGCCTCAAGGGGGAGCTCGAGCTGGCCGTGGCCGACGCCGAGGAGGCGGTGGCGCTGCTCTCCTCCGAGCTCGCGGCAACGCCCGGGCAGCACGAGGTGGAGGCGATGCTGGCCGTCGCCCGCTCGACCCTCGGCACGCTGCTCGAGTTCCGCGGCGAGCTGGCGGCGGCGGTCGCCGCCCACGAGGCGGCCATCGCCGGCCTCGAGGCGGTGGTCGCGGCCGAGCCCGGCAGGCCCGAGTGGCAGTGGCGCCTGGCCCTGTGCTGCGCCAGCCTCGGCGACACCCAGGAGGCGCTCGGCGAGCTCGACGCCGCCCTGGCCAGCCAGCGCCGCGCCCTCGCCCTGCTCGAGCGCCTGGTGGCGGAGCACCCCAGCCGGCGGCTGTGGCGCAACGACCTGGCCCGCGCCTACTACCGCCTCGGCGCCGTGCTCGAGGGCCAGGGTGAGGCCCGCGCCGCGCTCGCCGCCTACGAGCAGGCCCTGGCCCTCGGCCGCCAGCTGGTGGCCGAGGACGCGAGCAACGCCCGCTGGCGGTCGCAGCTCGCCGCCTACCACAGCCGGGTGGGGCGGGCGTTCGAGCTCGACGGCCGCCTCGAGGAAGCGCTCGCGGCCTTTCGCGGCGCGGTGGGCGCCTACGCCGAGCTGGTCGAGTCCGACCCGACCAGCACCACCCTCACCAACAACCTGGCCTGGAACCTGGTCCTCCAGGGTCGCGCCGAGCGGGCCCTGGGCCGCGAGACGGCGGCGCGGGCGGCCTGGCAGCAGGCGGCGGAGATCGTCGGCCCGGTCGCCCGCGCCTCGCAGGACGTCTACCTGCTCGACACCCTGGTCATGGCCCTGCTCGACCTCGGCCGGGTCGAGGAGGCGCGGCCGATCGCCACCGACCTCATGCGGCGGGGCTGGGCCGACCCGACCTTCCTCGCCGCCTGCGAGCGGAGCGGCATCGCCCCCGCCCGGTGAGCGGCGTGGGCGCGGTGCCAACCGGGGGACAGCCACCGATGGGCGGTCAACGACCCGCGCCCCCCGCACCCCTCCCGCCGGCCGCGGAACCCGCATTCGGCTGGTGGGGCGCCGCCGCGGCACTGGTGGCGACCTTCGCCGCGCTCAACGTCGAGCTGCTGACCGGGCGGGGCGCGCCGATCTTCGACGCCCGGGCGCAGTTCGAGCCCTACTTCGCGCTGGTGGCCGACTTCGCCCGCCAGGGGCAGCTGCTGCTGTGGAACCCGTGGGTGAACGGGGGCTCGCCGGACTTCGTCGAGCCGCAGCTCGGGTCGCTGTCGCCGCTCACGGTCCTGCTCGGCGCCTTGAGCGGCGGCCGGCCCTGGGGCTTCATCGCCTACTGGCTCACGCTGTGGATCCTGGGCGGCCTCGGCGTCCTGCTCCTCGCCCGCCACCTGCGCGCCCCGGCCTGGGGCGGTCTGGTCGCCGCCCTCGGCTTCGCCTTCTCGGGCTTCTTCACCAGCCAGGCCCAGCACACCAGCCACCTGCACTCGATCGCCTTCCTGCCGCTGCTGGTCTGGCGCCTCGACGTCGCCCTGGCGACCGCCAGCCGGCGCGCGGCGGTCGAGGCCGGCGCGCTGTGGGGCCTGTCCGCCCTCGCCGGCTACCCCGCCCTGACCCTCGGCCACGCCGCCTTCGCCGTGCTGTGGGCCGTGGGGCGGTGGCGGTGCGGGCTCGACGTCGGCGCGGCCGGGGCCGGCCGGGCGCGCCGGCCGGCGGCCCGAGAGGTGGTCCTG
>CAYTJW010001062.1:0-2204 GCA_964438135.1 uncultured Thermoanaerobaculia bacterium | reverse complement strand
GAGCAGGCGACCGAGTGGCGCGGCACCGGCGTGCTGGCCGCGACTGGCGCCCTCTCTCCGTTCGGCGCCCTGTCCGGCCTCGGCACCGAGGGCCGCGACCACCTCGCCTCCCTGGTGAAGACGACCCTGTCCGGGGCCGCGGTCACCGACCCCGGCGTCGAGCTCATGGCCGCGGCGGCGACCAGCGTCGGCTTCGCCGTGACGGCGCCGGCCGGCGAGCGCGATGCCCAGGGGCGTCTGAGCCTCGAGCTCGGCGACCTGGCACCCCTCCGTGAGCTGCTCGAGCCGTCGCACGTCGCCACCTCCGACGCCGAGCGCGCGAGCCCGGTCGCCCTGCCCGGCCCGGTCGAGCTCGAGCTGGTGCTGCGCCTCGACCTGGGCGAGCTGGAGGCGGTCTACCTGCCGGCGGCGCGGCAGCTGGAGAACCCGGCCGGCAGCGCCTCGCTCGAGGTCGCCCGCGACGGCGCCACGGTCACCGTGACCCGCCGCCTGCGCCTAACCGGTTCCCTCTACGAGGCCGCCCAGTGGCCCGCCCGGCGCGCCCTGCTCCTCGCCGACGGCCACGAGCGCGGGCGGACGGTGCTGGTGAAGTAGGCGGGGAGCCCGCTCAGAGCACCCGCCACCACGGCGCCGCCAGCACGTCCGGGGCGAGCCACTCGAGGGTGGCGCCGGTGTGCAGCAGGAGCCCCGCACGGGCCTGCTCGCCGTACTCCCGGCGGAAGGTCCGCAGGCTCGTGGCGTCGCCGAGGCGGGGCCGGCTCGACGCCTTGACCTCGACCGGCAGCAGGCGCCCACCAGCCTCGACGACGAAGTCGACCTCCTCGCCAGCCGCGGTCCGCCAGTACAGCACCTCCGCCCGCTCGAGCCGGGCGTCCCGCCAGGCCAGGAGATCGTGCAGGACCAGGTTCTCGAGGCGCGGACCGCGCGGCTCGCTCTCCCCTGCCAGGTGCAGCGCGACCCCGGTGTCGCCCCAGTAGAGCTTCGGCGTCTTGATCAGGCGCTTGGTGCGGTTGACGGCGAAGGCCGGCAGGCGGATCAGCAGGTACGAGGTCTCCAGCAGGTTGAGGTAACGGTGCACGGTCGGCTGGGGCAACGCCACGTCCCGGCCCAGCTCGGTCTGGTTGACGAGCTGGCCGAGCCGCAGGCTGGCCGCGCGCATCAGTCGACGGAAGTCGGGCAGCGCCGCGATCGAGGAGAGCTGCTGCAGGTCTCGTTCGAGGTACGTGCGAACATAGCCGTCGAACCAGATCGCCCGGTCGCGGGTCTCGGTCAGGTGGACGGCCGGGGTCGGGAAACCGCCCCGGTGCGCCAGCTCACGCCAGTCCTCGGCCTCGGCCGGCCCGGCCGCGAGCAGGTCGAGCCACTCCCGGTCGCGAGTCGCGAGCAGCTCCTCCCAGCGGCCGCAGCGCCCCGCTCCGCGCTGCTCGCTGCGGGTCATGGGCCAGAGGGTGAGGTAGCTCGCGCGGCCGGCGAGCGTCTCCGCCACCCGCCGCATGAGCAGCAGGTTGGCCGAGCCGGTCAGCAGGAACTGCCCCGGCCGCCGCTGGCGGTCGACGGCCCGCTTGACGGCCAGCAGTAGGTCCGGCTCGCGCTGGACCTCGTCCAGGGTCACAGGCTCGACGCCACCCACCAGCACGTCGGGGTCCCGGCGGGCGGCGTCGACCACGTCGAGCTCGTCCAGCGAGAAGAACCGTCGGCCACCCGCCGCGAGCCGCTGGGCCAGGGTGCTCTTCCCCGTCTGCCGCGCGCCGGTCACCACCACTACCGGCATGACCCGCAGCCGCGCCTCGAGGCTGGCCCCGACGAGCCGGGGGAGATTGAGTCCATCCATATCGTGCATGATATCCATTCACGTCGCGAATGACAATGCGCACCCGCGGCGAGGTCGCTGCGCTGCGGGTGCACCGGGGGCGTGAATGACACCGGCGGCCCCGTGCACCGCCCTCCGGTATGCTCGGAGCATGACGGCCAGCGAGGCGACGCACCAGAGGCCGGCGAGCCGGTGGCTGCGCCGCCGGCTCGCCGCGGGGGCGGCGGCGGTGCTCCTGCCTGGCGGCGTGATCGCGCGCGCCGTCTCGGCGCGGTCAGCGTTCGCGCGGGGGGAAGGTGGCGAGCTCGCTCTGGGGGGGCTGCTCTGGCTCCTCGTCGGCGGTGGCCTCCTCCTCCAGTCCCTGGCCCGACCGGACCGCGCCTGGCGGGCGACC
>CAYTJW010001061.1:0-2209 GCA_964438135.1 uncultured Thermoanaerobaculia bacterium | reverse complement strand
GTCCCCGGCGGGCGCCGACCCGGCGGCCAAGTCGGCGCCGCGCTACCCGCGCCTCGACGGCGTCCTCAACCAGGTCCTGGCCAGCGACCGCCCGCTCGAGGTCGCCGCCGCCAACGGCGTCAAGGTCGCGGACGGCCGCCTGCAGGTGACGATCGCCGTCGCCCCCGGCCGGGCGGCGGTGGTCGAGGCCTGGCTCGCCGAGCGGAAGGCGGCCGCGGTCTCCTCGGCCGGCGACACGGTCCAGGCCGACGTCAGCCCCGAGCTGCTGGCCGAGCTCGCCGACCACGAGGCGGTGGTCGCGGTGCGGCGGCCGTCGGCGGTCCACGACCCGGGCGTGCGCGAGCCGGTCGGGACGGGGCGATGAACCCCGGGCACGGCGCCCCGCGCCGAGCTCGAGCCTGCCGGAGGTCACAGTGAGCGGAGCTCTCGACCGACAGCTGGCCGAGGCCATCCTCGGCCTCGACACCCTCTGGGGCGGCGACGTGATGTGCCCGTCCGGCACCGGCCGCTTCATCGCCGACTCGTGGTTCTCGGACGAGCCCCTGCCCGCGAGCCACACCCACCCGGCGGCCGACGCCGTCCGCCGCGCGGGCGGCCTGTCGGCGACCGAGCCCGACCGCGCCGGTCTCGACGCCTACCTGCGGGCGGTCGACCTGCACGGCGCCATCGACGGCGTGGTCGAGCTGGGAGAGCGCGAGGGGGGCCCGCGCGGCCTGTACCTGGCCGGGCTCGGCCAGTGCCTCGAGGTGATGTGGGAGCTGGCCATGGAGGCGCTCGACCGCGGCGAGCCGGTGACCTACGCCCGCTCGGTCGAGGCCTGCTGCGGCGTCCCCCCCTCCCCCTCCGAGCCCGCCGGCACGAGGGGGCGCCTGGCCGCGGAGCTCGCCGCCATCGGCTACCCGGCCGACGCCGAGGCCGACCTGCTGGCCGCGGTCGACGCCTGGCGGCGCGACCGCCTCACCCCGCGCGCGGCCTTCGCCACTCTGGCGCGCGCGTTCATCGCCGAGCTCGAGGCCGGCACCGCCGCCCACGTCCTGCCCCACCTGCCGGCCGAGCTGCACGCGGTGCCGCGGTCGAACGTCGAGCTGCAGCTGATCCCGGACGCGGTCTTCTCCGGCTCGATGAACTACGTCGGCCGCGCCCGCGACGCCGAGGGCCGGCCGCTCTACGAGGCCACCTACGAGCTCAACGCCTCGCTCGAGATCTCGATCCCGGAGCTGCTCGAGCTGGTCGCCCACGAGGTGGTGCCGGGGCACGTCACCACCTTCGCCCTGCTGCAGCACCTGTTCGTCCTCGGCCGGGTCGGCTTCGAGGCCTCGGTGCAGACCATGAGCACGCGCGGCTCGACCCTGTCCGAGGGCATCGCCAACAACGCCGCCCTCATGGCCCACGGCGTGACCGAGCTGGCGGACCTGCCCGACCCCGACCTGCGCGTCGCCCAGCTGCTCTCCGCCCTCCAGGACGACGCCAAGAACCAGGCTTCCTGGCTGACCTGGCAGGAGCGGTGGCCGCAGCCCGAGGTGGCGGCGGTCCTGCGCCGCGACTGCCTGGTGTCCGCGGAGCGGGCGGAGAAGCTGTCCGGCCCCTGGGCCCGGCACCCGATCATGGGCCGCATGTACCTGCCGTCCTACCGTGCCGGCACCGAGGCGGTGGCGCGCCTCCGCCGCCAGCACCCGCCCGAGCGGGTCCTGCCCGCGCTCTACGGCTGCCGCGGCCTGGTCGACGTGACCACGGTCGAGACCGTGCTCTGAGGGCGTTCAGCGGTCAGCCGGCAGCTGTCAGCTCCCCCGCCCGAGCCGGGGCGACGCACGCCCGGCGCAGCTGGACCACGGCGGCGCCGACGCCGACCAGGCCGAGGCCGGCCGCCTGGCGGAGGCTCACGGTCTCGCCCAGGCACACCCAGGCCAGGAGCGCGATCTGCACCACCATGGTGTTGTTGAGGACGCTGGAGGAGGCGGCGGTCAGGGCGCGCAGGGAGTGGTTCCAGAGGGTGAAGGCGACGGCGGTGTTGACCACCGCCAGCCAGGCGAGGAGGCCCCAGGCCCGCGCGTCGAGCGCCGGCACCGGCTCGAGCGCCAGGCCGGCGAGGAGCAGCAGGCCGGCGCCGACGGCCAGCGACGCCACCGTCACCACCACCGCCGGCAGGTCGCCCGGGCGGTTGAGACCGCGCCCCAGCACCGACGACACGGCGCCCGCCACCGCGCCGGCG
>CAYTJW010001060.1:0-2210 GCA_964438135.1 uncultured Thermoanaerobaculia bacterium | reverse complement strand
CGATGGCGCGGCCATCGCGGGCAGCGGCGCCGCAGCCGCGGCCCGGGTCGCGAGGTGGCGGGCGACGGCCTCGTGGTCGAAGGCGGCGGAGTCCCGCCGGACGACGGTGATGGCGCCGCGCGGGCACTCGCCCAGGCAGGCGCCGAGGCCGTCGCAGTAGGTCTCGGACACCAGCCGCGCCTTGCCGTCGACCAGGGCGATGGCGCCCTCGGCGCAGGCCGACACGCAGTCGCCGCAGCCGTCGCACTTCTCCTGGTCGATCTCGACGATGTCGCGGACCGCCACGTTCAGCTCGCCTTCTGCTTCAGCATGACCAGCAGCATCTTGGCCGGGGCGTCGGCCCGCAGCGCGTGCGGCACGTGCGCCGGCATCAGCACCACCTCGCCCGCGCGCGTCACCACCGGCTGGCCGCCGATGCGGATCTCCAGCTCCCCCTCCACCACCTGCACCAGGGCGTCGAAGGGCGCCGTGTGCTCGGACAGCCCCTGGCCACCGTCGAAGGCGAACACCGTCACCGTGCCGCCGGCGCTGCGCGCCAGCTCGCGGCTCACGACCGCCCCCGCCTGCACCTCGACCGTCTCGCCCAGCCGCGTCGCCCGGGCCGGCTCGAGCCCGGTCGCCTTCTTCGCCTCGTGATCGCACCCGTGTGGCATCGCATCCCCCTCCGGCGGCCGGCTTCGAAGCTCCCCCGCCTGAGGTCATGATGGGCCCAGAACCGGCGCCTCGCCTTGACCGGGGTCAAGCGCGCCTCGCGCCGGCCCGGTCGGGGCAGCTGACAGCTGATCGCTGACGGCTGACGGTCCTACGGGATGTACCCCAGCGCCCTGAGCCGCGCCGCCTCGTCGGCGGTCAGCGCGCCGGTGGTCGCCGGGGCCGGCTCGCCGCCCATGCGCTCGAGCAGCCCCGCCAGGCGCTCGCCGGTCGGCCCGACGCAGGGCGCGGCCCGCCAGCCGCCCCCGTCCCGCTCGGCGCACTCCCCCCCGCCGTGCCACAGCACCTCGCGGTGGTCGAGCTGCTGCGCCGCCCACAGGTCGGGCGCCAGCCGCATGCGGGCGAAGAAGGGGTGGAACCAGCGCTCGTGCTCCTCCGCCAGCACGGCGGGCCGGGCACCGACGCCCCGGTCGGGGAGCAGGAGCTGCCCGCTCGTGGCGCGGTCGGCCGCCCCGGCCACCGCCAGCACGGTCCGCAGCAGGTCGACCTGCGACACCAGCGAGGCGTCGCGCGCGCCGACCGCCTGCCGGGGCCACTTGACCAGCAGCGGCACCTCGAGCAGCTCGGGGTCGAGGCGGCAGCCGTGGGAGAAGAAGCCCCCCTCCCCCAGCAGCTCGCCGTGGTCGCCGACCAGGACGACCAGGGCCTCGTCGAGCAGGCCGTGGCGCTCGAGCAGCCCGAGCAGGCGGCCGACCTGGGCGTCCATGAAGGCCACCTCGGCCGCGTACGCCGCCCGCAGGTAGGCGACCGCCTCCGGGGGCGCCGGCGTGCGGCCGTCGATGATGTCCGCCCAGGCCGCGGCGCTGCCCTCCTCGACCAGCTCCCGCCAGCCGGGGAGCGCCGCCACGCGCTGCCGCAGACCGGCCACCCCGAACCGCTCCTCGTGCTCGGCCGGGGCGCGGTAGAGCGCGTGCGGGTCGAAGTAGTTGACGAACAGGAACAGCGGCCGGTCGGCGACCTCCTCCAGCACGGCCGCGACCGCGTCGGTGAGGCGGTCGCCGCGGGTCTCGAAGTCGTCCGGGTCGCGGTAGCGGGAGAAGCCCTGGGCCAGGCCCCAGCGGCTCGAGCACAGCTCGCCGCCGGCGAAGCCGGCGGTGAAGTAGCCGCGCTCGCGCAGCAGCTCGGCCAGGGTCTCCGCCGCCGGTGGCAGGCCGTCGTGGCCGACGCCGCCGTCGTGCTCGCCGGGGTAGAGGCCGGTGAAGATCGAGGCGTGCGCCGGCAGGGTCCAGGACGAGGCGGCGATCGCGTTGTCGAACACCGTCGCGCCGCGGGCGAAGGCGTCGATGGCCGGGGTGAGGGCGGGGTCCCCGCCGTAGGCGCCGAGAGCGTCGCGCCGGGTCGTGTCGAGCGTCACCAGCACCACCGGCGGCAGCCGCGCGGCGAGCGTCGTCGCGTGCGGCGCGCCCCACAGGAACAGCCCGTGCCGCTGGCCCGCCACCGCCAGCTCGAGCTCCTGCCGCCCGGCCGGCAGGCGGACCTCGACCGGCACGCTCGCGTGG
>CAYTJW010001059.1:0-2218 GCA_964438135.1 uncultured Thermoanaerobaculia bacterium | reverse complement strand
CTCGCGCAGCGACAGCAGCACCACTCCCCCCACCGCCAGACCGAGCGCCACCGCGTCGAAGGGCTCGGCCAGGTGGACCGCGGCGCGCACCCCGTCCGCCACCGCCCGCCAACCCTCCCACACCCGCGACGCGCTCCACCACAGCGCCGCCGCGGCGACGCCGCTGGCGAGCGCCGCGGCCTGGCCCCGACGCCGCGACAGGCCGCTCTCGGCCAGCATCAGGGCGGCCAGCGGCGGCACCACCGCCAGGGTGACCAGGATCGAGCCCACCATGCACAGCGTCTTGGTCCACGCCAGCGGCCCGAACAGCTTGCCGGCCTGCCCCTCGAGGAAGAACACCGGCAGGAAGGAGACGACGGTGGTGGCGGTCGCGGTCAGGATCGCCCCGCTCACCTCGCGCGCCCCCTCGTACACCACCTGCAGCCGGCGGGCCTGGTCGACCACCTCCCGGCCGCCCGCCGCGTCGTCGCGGCCGAGCACGTACTCGCGCCGCCGCTCCACCAGGTGCTGGTAGATGTTCTCGGTCATGACGATGGCCATGTCGACCATCTCGCCGACGGCGATGGCGATGCCGGCCAGGCTCATGGCGTTGGAGCCGATGCCGAGCGCCTGCATGCCGACGAAGGCCGCCAGCATGGCCAGCGGCAGGGTCGAGGCGACCGCCAGGCTGGAGCGGACGTGGAGCAGGAAGAGGAGGACGACGCCGATCGTGATCAGGCCCTCCTGCCAGAGCACGTCCGAGAGGGTGGCGAGGGTGTCGCGGATCAGCTCGGTGCGGTCGTAGAAGGCGTTGACGCGGACCCCCGGCGGCAACCCCGCCTCGACCCGCTCGACCTGTGCCCGGACCCGCTCGATCACCTCGAGCGGGTTCTCGCCGAAGCGCATCACCACGCACCCGCCCACCGCCTCGGCCCCCATGCGGTCGAGGACGCCGCGCCGGAACTCGGGCCCGGCGTTGACCGTGCCGAGCATGGACAGGAACACCGGCGTGCCGTCGCGGGCGGTCACCGCCACCCGCCCGAGGTCGCGCAGCACGGCCTGCTCCCGTTCCGCCCGCGGACCCGCGTCGCGGGCGTCGCCGCCGAGGAAGCCGACGCCGCGGACCACCACCTCCATGCCGCCGTCCTCGATCACCTTGGCGCCGACGTCCAGGCTCGACGCGGACACCGCCGCCACCACCTGCTCGAGACCGACGCCGTAGGCGCGCAGCGCCTCGGGGTCGAGGTCGACCTGGTACTCGCGGCCGTAGCCGCCGACCCCGGCCACCTCGCTCACCCCCTCCACCGCCTGCAGCGCCAGCCTGAGGTCGTAGTCCTGGATGCTGCGCAGGCGGTCGAGCGGCAGGCGGCTGCGCTCGAGCGGGCGCCCCGACAGCGGGCAGAAGCCCGCGCGGGAGGCCGCGAGCGTGGCCGCCAGGCGCGGGTCGCCGGCCTCCAGCGCTCGCCGCGAGGCGGGGCTCAGCCGGCCGTCCTCGTCGAAGCGGAGACCGGGGTGGGCCGGGCTGTACCAGCCGTTGTCGACCGTGTACCAGAAGATCTGGCCGAGGGCGGTGGCGTCGGGCCCGAGGACGGGCAGGACGCCGGACGGCAGGCGGTCGCCGAGGCCGTTCAGGCGCTCCAGGACCCGGCTCCGCGCCCAGTAGAAGTCGACGTTGTCGCGGAAGATGACCGAGACGAGCGCGAACTCGAAGCCGCTCGTCGCCCGCACCTCGCGCACGCCGGGGATGCCCTGGAGCGCCACCACCAGCGGGTAGGTCACCTGCTGGTCGAGGTCCTTGGGGCTGCGGCCCGGCCACTCGGCGTAGACGATGGTCTGGTTCTCGGCGATGTCGGGGATGGCGTCCTTGGGGTTGGCCAGGAAGGCCCGCCAGCCCGCCGCGGCCAGCCCCACCGCGAGCAGCACGGCCAGGAGCGGCAGGCGCAGGACGGTCCGGACGAGGAGGTCAGTCATGGGCGGCAACCCGCACCGGCGCGCGCCAGGCCGCGATCCGCTCCCGCACCGCCGCCGGCAGCGCCCCCAGGTATCGCTCCGGGTCGGCCAGGAACTTCGGCGTGCACAGGTGGCAGCAGAAGTACACCCGCTCGCCGCGGTAGTCGACGTAGACGGTGCGGTCGACCGGGTTGCCCATGACCGGGCACAGGGTCTGCTCGGTGGTGCCGCGCTCCGCGCGCGCCTCCAGGAGCAGCGGGCCGGTCTCCCCGTGGTGGTGGTGGTCCTC
>CAYTJW010001058.1:0-2225 GCA_964438135.1 uncultured Thermoanaerobaculia bacterium | reverse complement strand
CGTTCCCCTGCTCGTCGAAGACCGGGATCACCAGGCTGCCGTTGAAGTGCTCCCGACCGGTCGGCCGGTACAGGCCGAGCCTGGTCAGGCGGTGCCGCACCTTCAGCCCGTCCTCCCGCTGCTTGCTCGGCAGGCGCAGGCCCAGGGTGCGGTTGGCAAAGCCGAGCTTGAAGGCGGTCACCGCTTCGGGGCTGTCGACGCCCCGTTTCTTGAGGTAGGCCAATGCCTCGGGCGAGGTCTTCAGCGTCGCGTGGTAGTAGTCGAGCACCTGCCGCATCAGCTGGTGGTCCTCCGCGTCCAGCTCCACCGCCGGCGCGAGCCTCATCACCATGGACTCCCGCGCCGGGGCGCCAAACGACGGCGGCGGCCCGCCCGAGCGCAGGATCTCCACCGCGTGCCGGAAGCTGACCTTCTCCGTCTCCATCACCCAGTCGACCACGCTCCCGCCCTTGCCGCACCCCAGGCAGTGCCAGAGCCCCTTGGCTGGGGAGACGACCAGCGAGGGCTCGTGGTCCTCGTGGAAGCAGCACAGCCCCACCAGGTCCCTCCCCTGCTCCTCGAGCCCCACCCCGCGCGAGCGCACCAACGCCACGAGGTCTGTCTCCCGCTTCAGCCTCTCCAGCTCGTCGTCGGGAATCCGAGCCATCGACACGCCTCCTCAGCCTCGACGCCTGCGTCAATTCGAATACGACGAAATCATCGCCACAATAATAGATGCATGCGTCACTTATGTCAAGCCGAATCCTGCGACGTACGCCAAGGATCTTGCCGAAATCGACGGAAGCGTCTAAAGTGAAGAAGGTTGCGGCGAAGGCCTGCCGCCGCCGGGAGGAGCCGATGAGGCTGGGCGAGAAGATCAAGCGGCGCCGCAAGCAGCTCGGGCTCTCGCAGGGCGAGCTGGCGGAGAAGGTCGGCGTCAACGCCACCCACCTCAGCCGGCTCGAGGGTGGCAGGTACCAGCCGTCGGTCGACGTGCTCAAGCGGATCGCGGAAGCACTGGACGTCTCGGCGGACTATCTGCTCAGCGACGAGGACGACGAGCCGGCCGAGGTCACGATCTCGAACAAGCCCCTCGCCGAGCGCATCCGCATGGTCGACGCCCTGGACGAGGCCGACCAGCAGGCCCTCATCCACGTCATCGACTCGATGCTGACCAAGCACCGACTGCGCCAGTTCCTGGGCGAGGGCGCCGCCGCGTCAGGATGAGCCACGGGCAGAAGCGCGCCGCCGCCCAGGCCTCGGGGCTTGCGCCGAGGCGTCGGCAGACTTATGCTTCTTTTACGCCTACTGTGGAGGCGGCGGAGGATGGATGCCGACTCTGATCTCGCTGTTCTCAGGGGCTGGCGGGCTGGACGTCGGGCTCGAGCAAGCCGGCTTCGACACGGTGGCCGTGACCGACTTCGACCAGGACTGCGTGCGCACGCTCCTCGTCAACCAGGAGAAGGGCATCCCGGTGGCCGGACGGCCCGGCCGGCACCACCTCGAGGGAGCAAAGGTCGTGCAGGCCGACGTCGCCGACCTCACCGCGGCCCAGCTGCGACCCGCCGGAGCCGGCGACGAGTGGGTGCCCGACGTCCTCGTGGGCGGGCCGCCGTGCCAGCCCTTCAGCTCGAGCGGCAAGCAGCGCTCGGTGCTCGAGGGCCGCGGCCGGCTGTTCGAGCACTTCGTCCGCATGGCCGAGGAGCTGCGCCCCCACGCCATCCTGCTCGAGAACGTCCAGGGGTTGGTGACGGCGCGGGGCCGCACCGGCGAGCCGGGCGAGGCTCTGGCCGAGGTCAAGGAGCGCTTCGAGACCGCCGGCTACGGCACCAGGTTCGAGCTCCTCAACGCCGCAGACTACGGCTGTCCGCAGCGCCGGGTGAGGCTGTTCATGCTCGCCAGCCGGGACACCGTCCTCCCCCGCTTCCCGGCGCCCACCCACAGCCGGACCGCCGGCGGGACGCTGTTCGGCGACAGCCAGCCGTGGGTGACCCTGCGAGACTTCCTCGGCACCTTGCCAGAGCCCGGCCCGGACGAGGTCGTGCGGCCGAGCGAGCAGCTCACGCTGCAGCTGGGCGCCGTGCCGTGCGGCAGCGGGCTCAAGAGCCCCGGCCGCTCGGAGCCGACCAGGCCGGGCGGCCACTGGGGCTACAAGCAGGGCACGTTCGTGGCCGACCCCGACCTCCCGGCGAGGACCGTGACCGCGGCCAGCACCCAGGACTGGCTCCGCCTGCCGGACGGCAGCC
>CAYTJW010001057.1:0-2227 GCA_964438135.1 uncultured Thermoanaerobaculia bacterium | reverse complement strand
GGCTGCGCGGGCAGCGCGACGAGCTCGCCGCCCGCCTCGCCCGCCCCGACGGGGGTCCGGACGCGGCCGCGGACCGCCTCGCCCTGGACCACGCCGAGCTCGTCCTGGCCGGGCTCGAGCCCGGCTTCGCGCCGCGCCTGCCCGACGTCACCTTCGACGACCGCCTGACCCTCGACCTCGGCGACCTGACCCTGGAGCTGACCTTCTTCGGCCGCGCCCACTCCGGCAGCGACATCCTGGCCTACGTCCCGGAGGAGGGCCTGCTCGTCACCGGCGACCTGTTCCTCGACCGCACCTGGGTGCCCCTGTTCGCCCAGCAGCCCACGCTCGACGTCGACCGCTTCGCCGCCGTCCTCGGCGCCGTCCTCGACCAGCCCCGGCCCGTCACCTGGGTCGTGCCCGGCCACGGCCAGCTCTCCGACCGCGCCCACCTCGCCATCTGGCGCGACCACATCGTCGCGACCTGGGCCGCCGTCCGCGCCGCGGACTCAGCCGGCCTCGACCTCGAGGCGCTCGTCGCCCGCACCCCGCTCCCTCACGCCTGCCGCTACCTGCTCGACTACGGCCACAGCGAGGAGCGCCTGGCCGCCTTCCAGCGGGGCGTGCTGACCGCCTTCTGGCGGCAGCTCAAGACCTCCGCCGCGACCGAGCTGGAGAAGGCGATCGCGACCGGCGGCGTCGAGGCGGGTCGCGCCCGCTACCGCGAGCTGCGCGCCGCCGCGAGCCGCGACGTCTACTTCGCCGAGGAGGAGCTCAACGCCCTCGGCTACCTCTACCTCCTCGACGGCCGGGTCGAGGCCGCCATCGCCGTCTTCCGCCTCAACGTCGAGGCCTACCCCGCCTCCTGGAACGTCCACGACAGCCTCGGCGAGGCCTACCTCGCCCACGGCGACCTCGAGCTCGCCCGCGCGGCCTACGCCCGCTCGGTCGAGCTCAACCCCGACAACGCGAACGGCCGCCGGGCGCTCGAGCGCATCGCGGCGACGGTCGCGCCCTGAAGCGGCCCCGCCCGCCGCCCCACGCGAGATCGCCGGCGCTCCCCGCCCGTCATCTCGAGGAGCCGGCCCCTGGCCGGCGACGAGAGATCCCTCCCGGCGTGGAACGCCGCCCCCCGCGACCGATTCCGCCCCGCCGGCCAGACGCCGCTACGGACTGGTCGCGTCCCAACCGCCGGTGGTGCCGCTCTCGAACCCGTCGGCGAACACCGGGTCGCCGGCGAGGGTTGCCGCCACCGCGTACCAGCCGAGCGCGACCCGCTGCCTGCCGGCCGCGTTGAGGTGGCCGCCGTCGTCGGTGTAGCCGGCGTAGAGCTTCTGGTAGGTCTCCCCGCCGTACTGGAAGGTCTGTGGGTTGCCGGCCGGGTCGAAGGCCTCCATGTCGGCGATGTCGAAGAGCAGCGCGCCGGTCCCCAGGCAGTGATCGCGGACCGCCTGGTTGTACTGGTTGCGGAGGACGTTGTCCGCGTCCTCGCCGGTCATGAGCGGCATGGTGGCGTAGACCATGACCGTGGTCGGGAAGTCGGCGGCGAGCGCGTCCATCGACGCCAGGTAGGTGGCCGCGTCGGCGTCCTGGTCGATGTAGCACATCTTGTCCAGCGCCACGTCGACCGCGGTCTGGTGCCAGCCGGCGTTGCGGACCGAGTTGTCGAAGATCGCCACCTTGGCCGACCAGCCCGGGTTGCCGCGCCAGCACTCGTAGACCGTGCCCGGCGTGGTCGGCGCGGGCGGTGGGTCGGCGCTCTGACCCGGGTCGTCGAAGTCGACCGAGCCCAGCACCAGCTGGTAGCGCGCCGCGTTCTGCGTGTGCAGCTCGACCAGCCCGTCGCACATGTTGCCGCCCACCGAGGCGTGGGTGAAGAGCCAGCGCTGCTGGCCGATCGAGTCCATCACCGCCTGCGGCAGCGTCGCCACCCCGTCGACGTCGGCGTGGTCCACCACCTGGGCCAGGCCCGCTGCCGGCGCGAGCGCCAGCACCACGACACAGAGAGCGCGCGTGATCATGGTCGACCTCCCCTCGGATCGAAGCCTCGCCCCCGACTCTACCACCACGCGCCGCCGCGGGCTCCCGCCCCGCGCCGACCCGCCGACCTCGCCAGAGCTCTTGCCAGCCGCCCCCGCCGGTGCTACATTTCCCCGGCCTGAGCCAACGTAGCTCAGTCGGTAGAGCAAGTGATTCGTAATCACTAGGTCCCCGGTTCGAGTCCGGGCGTTGGCTCCAGAAAATAAAG
>CAYTJW010001056.1:0-2227 GCA_964438135.1 uncultured Thermoanaerobaculia bacterium | reverse complement strand
GTACGTCTGGCGGGTGCCGAGCCGGGACGTGCGGGGCACCCCCTGGACCCTGCTCCTCGACGCTGCCGCGGGGCAGCTGCTGGTCGCCCGACCGACCAACCCCGGCGAGACCTACGTCGACTGCAGCCCGGCCGCGCCGGACTCGGTCGACGCCAGGGCCAAGCCACAGAGCGAGACGGTGCAGGCCTACTACCCCCCCGACGGCTTTCGCCCCACGGGTGAGGTGGAGGCCAACCCCTGCAGCAGCGGCAACGAGAGCTGCGGCCCCAACCTGACCTGTACCCACGAGGCGGTGTGGGAGGCGAAGCTCCGCGAAGCTCAGCCCCATGACACGATCGTCCCGCAGGTCGAGGTCTACCACGGGCAGGGCTGGAGCGAGAACGGCACCCGGTGCTACGACCCGACGGAACAGGGTGGGACCATCGGCGACTACATGCGCACGGGCCTGAAGGTCGCCGGCGGCGCTCCGACGTACGACGCGTACGGCGGCAAGCAGGGGACCGCGCCCCACTACCGCAGGGTGGCTGGCGACGCGATGCTCTTCACTCGCCGGACGATGGAGGTGTTGAACGACACCTTCTCCTACTGCGGCTATGACGGCGGGTGCGGCGACGCCGCGAGGGTCGTCGTCGATGCCCAGTGTTGGTCGGAGCTCGGAAACGCCTGGTTCATGTTCGACGACGGGTACTCCAGCCTCGCTCCTACCGATGCCGTGGGCTTCTGCAAGAGCAACCTCGGCCACCGCTCGATGGCGGCGGCACAGGACATCGTGGCCCACGAGTGGGGCCACGCCGTCAGCAAGTACTCGCCCGCCCATTTCGGGCAGCGGTGTCACGATCTTCAGCTTTGGGAGGACCGAGATCTCTGCGAGATCAACGAAGGCTTCGCCGACGTGCTGGGGCACGTCGTCGAGCGGCTGACCCAGGACCCAGACCCCGTGTCGGAGGACGAGACCTTTGTTGCCGAGCGCTGGGAGTGGACCGCCGGGGAGGACTGGGACACGAACGTCAGCCTGCTGCGGCGCGCCGACGTCTACGCGGACGACCACCGCTACTCCCTGCACGCCGACGACCCGAGCTCCGGCGACACGGTCCACGGCAACGGCAACCGGCTCGCGACGGTCCTCTACCTGCTCAGCGAGGGCGGCACGAACCCGGTGTGCGACCACGGCTCCTTCGGGGGTTGCGACATCTCGGTGGTGCCGGTCGACAGCTTCGCCATCGCGGCGAACATCCTGTTCCGGGTGTTGACCGTCCAGGCGGACGAGAGCACGGACCGTTGGGCCTTCCTGCCCTATGTCGCGGTCGAGGCGACCTACGACCTGCTGGTCGACGACGATCCCGCCGACCCGTGCGCGTACGCCGCCCAGGACTCGGTCCGCAAGGCGTTCGCGGCGGTTGGCTACCCGGGCCCGTACGCCGAGCCCCCTCTGGTCTGCGGCGAAGAGGACCCACCCCGGCCCTGCCCGCCGGTGTGCGACGAGTGAGGTGGGCCATGCGCACGACCATCGCTTTGGCCTGCCTCATGGTGCTTGTCGTCTCCCCTGCCGCCGCCGAGGTGCCGGCGTGGGAGAACCTCGCCCGCGGCCTCGTCGCGGTGCGCTACCCAGGCGACGATCCCGGGTTCGCCAGGACGGTGACCGACCTCTGGTCGTTCGACCCAGACTCCGCCCAGTGGAATCACCTGCGGTTCTTCGAGTTCAACTTCATCCACTACTGGGACGCCCGATGGCATGGCGGCCAGGGCTCGTTCCTGACCGCCGGCGACGGGCTGCTGCACTTCCAGGCGTGGCCCTACTCCTTCGACCTGGAGCCGGGCAGCTACCGGATCGTGCGGCGGTACTCCCCCATCGCCGAACCCGCCGCGACGGGGTGGGCGGTGCAGGGTCCGCTCGTCACTCCGTCCCTCGGCGCCGAGCTCGACCTGCCGCCCGGCGTCTACGGCACCGCGACCTGCGTGCTCGAGCGTCTCACCCGCACCTACCCCGTCGGAACCGTGCCGTGCGAGCCCTACGCCGTGCCGGGAACGGCGACGCCGATCGGCTGCACCGAGAGCGACCCCTGGCCCGCGCTGCGTCGTGACCCCGACGGCGGGCTCGCCCTGGTGGGGAGCCTGCTGCCGGTCGACTTCGCGCCGGACGTCACAGGGTCTGCCGACCCGCTGCCGACCCTCAGCCTGGACCCGGAGCGGCGCGCCTTCTGGCGCGGCACGCCGCACGGGGTGGAGC
>CAYTJW010001055.1:0-2232 GCA_964438135.1 uncultured Thermoanaerobaculia bacterium | reverse complement strand
CGGCCCGCGCCAGGGCGGTTGCCGACTCGGCCTCGGCGAGGCGCTGGGCGCTCTCCTCGACGGCTGCCTGCAGCCCCTCCACGCGCTCGCGCTGGCCGCGCAGGGACTCGTCCCGCTCGCGCGCGAGGCGCTCGAGCTGGGTGGCGAGGGAGGCCGCCACGGCGTGCGCCTCCGCCAGGCGGTGACGCTCCGCGTCGTCCTCCAGGCGGACCAGCACGTCGCCCTGCTCGACCCGCTGGCCGACCGAAAGCCGGACCTCGGCCACCCGCCCGACCACCGGCGAGGCGACAGCGTGGGCGACCCGGTCGACCTCCACCCGCGCGGTCTCCGAGGTGCAGAGGACCGCGACCCGGGCGAAACAGAACCAGCTGCCCCAGGCGGCGAGCAGCACCAGCGAGCCCACGGCGAGCGGCACCCAGCCGCGCCGGCCGGCGTCGTCGAGGGCGCCCGTCGAGCGTGGGAAGTCGCCCGGCGTCTCGAGCATGGCGCGACCGTAGCACACCGGCGGGCGCTCCGTCGTGACCGATCGGCCTGGCGCGGCCGCGGTCACGGTGCGGGCGGCTCGCCCTGGTCGAGGGGCAGCCGCACCGTGAAGACCGTGCCGCGGCCGACCTCGCTCGCGACCTCGATGGTGCCGCGGTGCTTCTGGACGATGCCGTAGGAGACGGCCAGGCCGAGGCCCGTGCCCTGGCCGGCGGGCTTGGTGGTGAAGAAGGGCGTGAAGACCTGCTCGAGGTGCTCGGGCGGGATGCCCTCGCCGGTGTCGGCGACGAGCACCACCACCTCCGAGCCCTCGAGGCGCGTCTCGACGGTGATCTCGCCGCTGCCGCGGATGGCCTGCGCGGCGTTGACCAGGAGGTTGGTGAAGACCTGCTGCAGCTGTCCCGGACGGCAGCGGACCGGCGGCAGGGCGGCGAGCCTCCGGTGCAGCGTCACCTTGTGCTTGAGCTCGTTCCAGGCGATCCGGATCGCGGCCTCGATCTCGCGGTTCAGGTCGGCCGCTTCCGGGACGCCGTCGTCCGGGCGGGCGAAGTCCTTGAGACCCTGGACGATCTCCTTCACCTGCAGGAGCCCGGCCCGCGACTCGTCGAGGATCTCGCCCACCTCGTCCAGGAAGACGGCGAGCTCGGGCCGCAGCAGGGCCTGCCGCAATCCCCGCAGCGCCTCCTCCGCTCCGCCGTCGCCGGCGAGCAGCCCCTCGGCCTCGCGGAGGGCGCGCGACACCTCGTCGAGGTCGTCGCTCAGGGTCTCGAGATTGCTCGTCACGTAGCCGACCGGGTTGTTGATCTCGTGCGCGACGCCGGCCGCGAGCTGGCCGAGGAAGGCCATCTTCTCCGACTGGACCAGCTGGCGCTGGTTCTCCTGCAGCTGCCGGTGGGCCGCCTGCAGCTCGAGGTGGCTCCGCCGCTCGGCCTCCTCCTGCTCGCGGAGCCGGGTGATGTCGCCGAGGACCGAGATGAAGTGGGACACGCGCCCGTCGTCGCCGCGAATCGGCGAGATGTGCCAGGCGCAGTGGACCTTGGAGCCGTCCTCGCGCCAGCGAACCGTCTCGACCGTGGCCGACTTGCTGTCCCGGTAGCTGTGCTCGAGGAGGGAGAACTCCTTCTCCCGCAGGCACCTCTCCCTGAGGACGCGGAGCGGACGGCCGACCAGCTCGGCCTCGGTCTGCCCCGACATCTCGCACAGCGCCGGGTTGGCGAAGACGATGGTCGGCTCGCGTCCGCCGCCGCCGGTGTCGGTGATGAGGACGCCCTCCTCGGTGCTGTGGATGGCCGCGACGAGCAGCCGCATCAGCGCCGCGTCGTCGGTGGCGAGGGGAGGAGCGGCCTTGCGGCGGCCAGGGGCCACGTCCGCCGCCCCGACCAGGGCGGCGACGAGGGATGCGGCGGTCAGAGCCAGGCCGGCGATGAGGAGGGCCGACGCCCGCCGGAGGTTGGCTGCGGCCCGGTCGTCGAGCAGGTCTTCCAGTGAGCGGGTGCGGGACGCGGCCTGCGCGAGGACCTCGCGGATCTCGGGATCACCCGGGCCGAGGCGGTCCAGGCGGGCGAGGAGGGCGTCGAGCCGTGCCGCCTCGTCGCGCTCCTGGCGGCCGGCATCGGGGCCGAGGGAGCGGAGGCTGTCGCGCAGCTCCGCGGCCCCGACGCCGGCCGCCTGAGGACCACCTTCCAGGAGCCCGGCCAGGTGGGCGGCGGCGGGTCGCAGGCGCCGCGCCCGAGCCGAGGCGCGCTCGGC
>CAYTJW010001054.1:0-2233 GCA_964438135.1 uncultured Thermoanaerobaculia bacterium | reverse complement strand
GTCCGCCCGCGCCGGCCTCACGAGCGGCTCGAGGGGCGCGACCAGCTCCGGCTCGCGCCGTCCCACCGGCGTCGGCGGCGCCGGCGGCGCCGGCGCCGGCGCGACGGGCTGGAGACCGATGGCCTCCAGCTCGGCCGGCTCGATGTCGACGGGCTCGATGTCGACAGGCTCGATCTCGACGGGCTCGATGTCGATGGGCTCAGCCTCGACCGGCCCGGTCGAGACCGGCTCGACGTCGGCCCTGGCCGCTGCCGGACCCACCATGTCCGCGGGCAGCGGCTGCGGCTCGCCGAAGAGGTCGCCCTCGTCCTCGGGAAGGGTGACCACGAAGGCGTCGCTGAGGTCCGGCACCTCCTCCGGCAGGGCGGCGACCTGCGCCGGCACCGGCTCCGGCCCGACCCCGCTCAGATCCTCGACCTGGAAGTCGATCTGCTCGGGCTCGACCGGGAAGAGGGGCTCGGCCAGGTCGAAGGCCGCCACCGGCTCGGCCGGAGGGAGCTCGTCGATGTCGACGAGAACGACGGGCTCATCCTCGACGATCTCGATCAGCGGTATCTCCTCGACCCCGCCAGCCGAGGAGGCCACAGCCCCCGTCCCCGACATCGCCGCCTCGAGCGCTTGCGCCGCGGCGTGGTCGCCGGTCTCGCGGTAGTGCTCGAGCAGGGGCCCGGCGGTCTCGACCGCCAGGTCGGTCTGCCCGGTCTCGAGGTAGAGCTCGACCAGCCTGGCGCGGGCCTCGACGTGACCCGAGGCATACCGCAGGACCTCCTCGAGGTGGTGGATCGCCTTGTCGACCAGACCGTACTTGGCGAAGACAGTGGCCTCGGCCAGCAGCTCCCGGGGGTCGACGCCGCCTGGAGTCGCCTCGAGCTCGACGGCGCTCGGCTTCGGCGGCGCCTCGGTGACGCGGCTCTCGGCCGCGGCCGGCGGCGGCGACGAAGGTGGTGGCGGGGCGACCCCGTCCAGCTGAGCCAGCCGCTCCCGGAAGTGCCGGTTGCTCGGGTCCGAGTCCAGCAGCTGCGTGTAGAGGCGGAGGGCGGCGTCGCGCTGCCCGGCGCGGAAGCAGCTGTCCGCCAGGGCCGCGCGCAGGGTGAACAGGGTCTCCTGCTCGCCCGACGGCTCGTAGGCGCGCAGGGCCAGACGCAACACCTGCTGGTCCTGGGGAATCGCCCGCAGCAGCCCCTCCAGCAACTGCTGGGCGCCACGGAAGTCACCCTTCGCCAGCTGCCGCTCGACCGCCGGCAGGAGCAGGTCGCGCGCCTCGACCGCCTCCCCGGCCGACAGCAGGGCCCGCCCGACGAGGCCCCTCACCTCGACGTTGCCGGAGTCCTGCCGGAGCAGGGCGCGGGCCGCCTCCAGGGCCCGGTGGGGATCGCCCTGGAGCAGGTGCACGCGCACGTCGAGCACCTCCAGCTCGACGTTGCCGGGCGAGCGCTGCAGCGCGGCGGTGAGGAACTCGCGCGCCTGGGCGCCGCGGCCCGCATCCACCAGAGCGGCGAGGAACGGGATCAGGAACAGACCGCTGGTCGGGTTCTGCGCCAGCACGTGGCGGTAGAGGCTCTCCGCCTCCTCCAGCTTGCCGCGCTGCAGCAGCATCTTGCCCAGGCGCGCGTAGACCTCGAGCGCCTCCTCGGTCTGGCCGGCGCGCACGAGCAGGTCGGCCAGCTTGAGGTTGGCGATGTGGTCGCTCGGGTCGAGCTGGGCCAGGCGCCGGTAGGTGGCGACCGCCTTCTGCAGGTCGCCGCTCTTGACGTGCCGCTCGGCCAGGTCCAGGTAGCGGGCCTTGGCCTCGGCCAGCATGCCCTGCTGCACGTGCAGCTCGGCCAGCCGCTCGAGGACGTCCATCCTGTGCGGCGTCAGCCGAGCGATCTTGGTCAGCATGGCGATGCCTCTGGCCGTGAAACCCTGAGCCGTGAACTGCTCGGCCAGACGCTCGAAGATCGCGACGGCCTGGTCGCGGCGGCCGGCGCGCTCGTAGAGGTCGCCGAGGCGGTTGGCCGTGTTGGTGTCGCCCGGGACGGCCTCGATCAGCTTCTCGTACTCCTCGATAGCCTGATCGACCTTGCCCCGCTGGACAAGCTTCTCCGCCTCGCGCAGGATCTTGTCCCGATTGACCGCCATCCGCCTCGCGTCCTCTTTCGTTCCGCCCCACTCATGGTAACACAGCGGGCCGCTGGCCACCCGGAGCGACCGGAGCCGGAGGGCGGCCGCCCTCGGCCGGCGCGGGACTGCT
>CAYTJW010001053.1:0-2233 GCA_964438135.1 uncultured Thermoanaerobaculia bacterium | reverse complement strand
GGGAGCCCGGCCGGCGCCGGCTCAGCCCCGGCGGGGGGCGGGCTCGCCCGCCGACCGGGGGCAGGGCAGGGCCCGAGCCCGGGGCAGGTCGTCCTGCTCGTCATCCTCGGCATCGGCTTCGTCGTCCTCCTCGTGACCAACCCGACGCTGGCCATGTACCTGCTGATCTCGATCCTCTCCGGCGGCCGCGGCGGGTTCTCCGGCGGCGGCGGGGGCTTCTCCGGCGGCGGCGGCCGCTCGGGCGGCGGCGGCGCCACCGGGTCCTGGTGAGGCTGGGAGGGACGCATGCACCGACGGCTGTTTCGCCGGCAGGTCGACGAGGAGGCGATCCGGAAGGCCATCGAGGCGGCGGAGCGGATGACCTCGGGCGAGATCCGGGTCTCGGTGTCGACCTTCTTCTGGGGCAGCGTCCGGCGCGCCGCCGAGCGTGCCTTCGTCCGGCTCGGCATGACCGCCACGAAGGAGCGCAACGGGGTGCTGTTCTTCGTCGTCCCCTCCCGCCGCCGCTTCGTGGTCCTCGGCGACGAGGGGATTCACGCCCGGGTCGGCCAGGAGCTCTGGGACCGGCTGGCCGAGGTGATCTCGGAGCGCTTCCGGGCCGGCGACTTCACCGGCGGCCTCGAGGCCGGCATCGCCGAGGCGGGGCGTCGCCTGGCCGAGCACTTCCCGCACCTGGGGGAGCGGGACGTCAACGAGCTCCCCGACGCGGTCGACTTCGGCCGGGAGTGACCGGCAGCTCGGCGAGCCCGAGCCCCGGGGCGGTCGTGAGACGGTGCTCTCCCCCCTCCATGCTCCTGCCGCCGTGCCAGCGCGTCGAGAACCCAGAGAAACACGAGTCCGGCGCCTCTGGGTGTCGCAGGGCTTGACGGCCGGCGAGCGGTGAGTCAGCCTCCGGGATGCCGGGGCGGGCGATGCGCTGCACGGCGGTCGGCCGCGGCCGGTCCAGGCCCCCGGCGGCTGCGACGTTGCATCGGGGGAGGAGACGTTGACCGACGACACCTGGCGCTCGCTGCGGTCCTTCTTCGAGCGCTACGTGGGTCGGTTCCGCGGCGCGGACGGGGCCCTCGACCCGGCGCTGGAGCTGAAGTACCGCCACAGCCTGCGGGTCGCCGACGACGCGCGGACCATCGCCGCCGAGCTCGGCCTGTCGTCGGCGGACACCCGTCTGGCGGAGGCTTGCGGCCTGCTGCACGACATCGGCCGCTTCCCCCAGCTCCGCACGCACGGCTCGTTTCGGGACGCCGACACCGTCGACCACGGCGCCGAGGGGCGCCGCGTGCTGGAGGCCGAGGGGCTCCGCTGCCGCCTCGCCGCGGAGGACTGGGCACCCCTGGCGACGGCCGTCGAGCACCACAACCGGCGGGCGGGGGACCAGCCGAGCGGGCTCGGCTCGCGGGAAGAGACCATGCTGCGTCTGGTCCGGGACGCCGACAAGCTCGACATTGTCGACATCGTCCTGCGGTCCATCGCCAGGGACGGGTTCCAGGAGCTGCCCGAGATGCTGCCCCACATCCGGCTCGGCCGCGGCGTGAGCCGGGCGGTCGTGGAGGAGGTGTCGCGGACCCGGTCCGTCTCCCTCGGCGACCTGTCCACCCTGGGCGATTTCCTCGTCATGCTGGTCTCCTGGTTCCACGACCTCAACTACCCGCCAACGCGACGGCTCGCCGCCAGCCGGGACCTCCTCGGCCGCATCGGGCGGGAGCTGCCCGACACGGAGGAGTGCCGGGCGGTGATTCGCGCCGCCCTGGCGGGCAGCGGGCGAGCCGCGGCGGGGGCAGGCCTTCTCAGCCGCCGAAGTAGGCGTCCATCCGGTCGAAGGCCCGGTTGACCATGTCCAGCGGCACGCAGAACGACAGGCGCAGGTGTCTCTCCCCGTTCGGGCCGAAGTCGACCCCCGGCGTGGCGGAGGCCGGCCTCGGTCTGGGCCGGGCACCAACCGAGGCGGACCCCGTCCGCGGCCAGGGCGACCGTGCCCGAGGCGAGGCGCCACCGCCCGGGCCCGACCTCGGCGACACCGCCCCCGAACGGCTCCAGGTCCTGCGGCAGCCGGAGCTCGTGTGGCTCGGAGGCGAAGAGCATCGCCTCGGGGAGCAGTCGGGCCGCGTCGCGCGGCTCCAGCCGGGGGAAGCGGACGAGCTCGCCGGGGAGGGCGCTGGCCCAGCCCGCGGCAGCGAGCAGGCACGAGATGTAGGTTTCGTGGCCGGCCGCGATCCACGGGTCGCGCCAGACCCAG
>CAYTJW010001052.1:0-2235 GCA_964438135.1 uncultured Thermoanaerobaculia bacterium | reverse complement strand
GTCTCGTTCGTGATCTACACCCACGCGTGCCGCGCGACCGGAGCGGCAGGGCTCCCCCGCCGCGCGCCGGCGGGTCTGACGCCGGAACGGGTCGCTGATTGGATGGAGAGGCTAAAGCCGAGGTTGAACCTCGAGGCTTCGGGGAAGGACCCCTATGGAATCGTCTTCCACCCGCAATAAGAAAGGCGACCCCGGGGCCGCCCTTGAATCACCACCTACGGCGCATTCACGCTTTCAGTGGTTCACCCACAATATGGCGTGTTCGCGCGTGCTTTGCAAGCCCCCAGTCAGCGACTGCCGGACTGCCCCATCCGGCAACCACGGAGTGCTCGATGCCTGACCCCGTCCCGATCCGTGACCTGCTCGCCCTGCCGCCGACGGTGCGCAAGGGCGACTTCGTGCTCAGCCTGGCCGACGGCATCCGCCGGGCCGACGAGACGGTCGAGCAGTACGCCCTGACCGACAGCCTGGTGCACTGCTTCGAACGGGCGCTGGCCATGATCGGCGCCGGCCTCGACAGCCGGCGGTCGCAGGCGGCCTACGTGCACGGCTCGTTCGGCTCGGGCAAGAGCCACTTCATGGCCATGCTGGAGCTGCTGCTGGCGGGGCACCCCGGCGCCTGGGCGCGGCCGGAGCTGCACCAGGTGAGGGAGAGGCACCAGTGGGTCGGCGCCGGCCGGCTGCTGCGGCTGCCCATGCACATGATCGGGGCCGAGAGCCTGGAGCAGAAGGTGCTCGGCGTGTACCTGGCGCGGGTCGCGGAGCTGCACCCCGACGCGCCGGCGCCGGCCCTGTTCCGGGACGAGGCCGTGTTCGCGGACGCGGTGCGGCTGCGGGAGCGGCTGGGCGACGCGGACTTCTTCGCCGGCCTCAACCAGGGCGCGCCGGCCTCGGCCTCGGGCTGGGGCGCACTGGCCGCCAGCGCCCGCTGGGACGGCCCCCGCGGCGAGGGGGCGGTGGCCGCGACCGACCGCGAGCCGCGCGCCGAGCTGTTCGCAGCCCTGGCGCGCTCGTACTTCGCCCAGGCCACCTCGGGCAGCGGCGAGCTGGTCGACCTCGACCGCGGCCTGGGGGTGATGGCCCGCCACGCCGCCAGCCTCGGCTACGACGGCGTCGTGCTCTATCTCGACGAGCTGATTCTGTGGCTCGCCGGCCACTTCTCGGACCTCGACTTCGTCGGCCGCGAGGCGCAGAAGATGGCGAAGCTCAAGGAGGCCGAGGACGAGCAGCGGGACGTGCCGATCGTCTCTTTCGTCGCCCGCCAGCGCGACCTCGCGGACCTGGTCGGCGCCGACGCGGCGGGCGCGGTCCGCACCGTGCTGCGCGACTCGCTGGCCTGGAGCAAGGGCCGGTTCGAGGAGATCAGGATCGAGGACCGCAACCTCCCGGCCGTGGTCGAGCGGCGGGTGGTGCGGCCGCGCGGCGAGAGCGAGCGGCAGGCCCTGGCCGAGGGCTTCGCCCGCATGCGGCGGGGGCTCGACGAGCCGACCTGGGGCGCCCTGCTCGGCGCGCGCGCGGACGAGGCCGACTTCCGCAGGGTCTTCCCGTTCTCGCCGGCCACGGTCGAGGTGCTGGTGGCGGTGTCCGACTGCCTGCAGCGGGAGCGGACCGCGATCCGCATCCTGGTCGAGCTGCTAGTCGAGCACTTCCCCGCGCTGCCGGTCGGCCGGCTGGTGGCGGTGGGCGACGTCTACGACGCCATCGCCGGCGGCGAGGACGCCTTCGACCACGTCATGAAGGACCGCTTCGACCGCGCCCGCGGCCTCTACCGCGACCACTTCCTGCCCGCCATCCAGGCCGCGCACGGCACCACCGGCCCGTCGCGGTGCCAGCGCCTGCGCGACGGGCACCCGGTCCACCTCGGCTGCTCGGGCTGCCCCGAGACCGCCTGCGCCAACGACAACCGCCTGGCCAAGACCCTGCTCCTGGCCGCCCTGGTGCCGCAGGCCGAGCCGTTCCGCGGCCTGACCGCGAGCCGCCTGGTCCGCCTCAACCCGGGCGCGGTGCAGGCCCTCATCCCGGGCAGCGAGGCGCAGGTCGCGGCCGCCAGGGTGCGCGACTGGGAGGCGCAGATCGGCCAGCTGCGGGTCGGCGACCAGCCCGACCCGACGGTGGCGGTGCACCTGGAGGGGGTCGACCTCAGGCCCCTGCTCGAGAGCGCGGCCGAGGTCGACACCCTGCCGGCCCGGCGGCGCATGCTGCGCCTGCTGCTTGCACGGGAGGCGTTCGCGGAGG
>CAYTJW010001051.1:0-2240 GCA_964438135.1 uncultured Thermoanaerobaculia bacterium | reverse complement strand
ACCCGAGGCGGGGCAGGGCGGCCGCCGCCACCACCGCGGCCGGGACCGCCGCCGGGTACTCGCAGGTCGCGGCCCAGCCGAGCAGGACGCCGGCGGCCAGCGCGGCGCCCGGACCGGGCTTCCGCTCGTGCAGCCGCAGGAAGGAGGCCAGCAGCAGGCAGGCGGCGAGGGCGTGGGAGAACAGCAGCAGAGAGGCGGCCAGCAGCGGGCTGGCGAGGCCGCACGCCGCCACCACGAGGCGCCCGCCGGGCTCCCCGCGGGTGGCTGCGGCGAGCAGGACCAGGGCGAGCAGGCACGGCAGCGACGACGCCAGCAGGCGACCGCCGACCAGGGTCACGGCCAGCACGGTCGCGTCGTCGCCGCAGGCGAGACGGGCGACCAGGGCGCCCGGCAGCAGCAGCGGCAGCAGCCCGGGCGCCTTGTTGGGGTAGAGGCGGTCGCCCGCGCGGGCGACGTCCTCGACCGCGCCGAAGCGCCCGAGCTCCGGGCCGATGTCGAGGTTGCCGCGCTCGACCGCCGCCAGGGCCTGGTAGGCGCGGGCGCGCTCGTTCGGGCTCGGGAAGCCGGGCCAGGAGTTGACCGCCACCGCCTGCGCCACCCCGGCGGCGAGCAGCACCCCGACCAGCCACGGCTCGCGCAACGCCTTCACGCCGGCAGTCTACGTCAGCCGGACGCCGAGGTCCTCGAGGGAACCAGACCGTGACCGTCGAGTCGAGCTCCGCGGGAGCGACAGTCCCCCGCCACGTGCCCGTGCCCGCTCCCGTACCCGTACCCGCCGGCGCGCCTCTCGGGGCGCCCTCCCCGGGGCGGTCGACCACGCAGCGCCGCTGCCGGGGGCCGGGCGGGTTCGACGAGATCGGCTGCGAGAGCGGGTGCGGGCACGGGAGTGCGCGCCTCGACCGACCCGGAGGATCCTGCCACGCTATGATGAGGCCGTGGCCTCCCCCGCCGCCACTCGGGACCTCGGGCTCGGTGTGGTCGCCGCGCCCGGGCCGGACGGCTCCCTCGAGGTGTCCAGCGCCGCCCTCGACCTGGAGTGGCGGCCGCGCCAGGGCCGCGTCGCCGGCACTGCCGTGCGCTTCGACGGCACCCTCTTCGAGGTGGTCAACGCTCACCTGGGGCCGGACGGACGGCGCTGGCTGCTCGCGCCGTGGGCGGACGGCGAGGCGGCGCGGGTGGTGGACCAGCTCAGCGCGGAGCGGGTCGCCGCCGTGGCCGCCCGACTGACCGACGAACGGCGGCGGCGGGCGGCGCGGACCGGGTTGCTGTGGGCGATCCCGCTGGTCGGCCTGCTGCCCGCCGGCATCCAGCAGCGCCTCGAGCGCGAGGTCAACTTCCCCGCCGCCTGGGCGACCGTGGCGACGGCGCTCGCGGAGCTCGCCGGCGGCGCCTTCCTGCTGTTCGAGCTGCTGGCGGCCCGCGGCGGCTCCACCCTGCTCCCGCCCGGCCTCCTCTGGCTGGCGCCCCTCGGCCTGCCCCTGTTCGTCGAGGGCTGCGTCCGCCTCGCCTACGCCCTGACCCAGGACGCGCCGATCGGGTCGCTGCTGACCCTGCCCGCGCTGCTGCTCGAGCGGCGGCCGCGGCCGCGCGACCCGCGCGCCGCCCACCGCCCGGAGGTGGTGCTCGACCAGGCCGACGCCGGCGTGCTCGAGCTCGCCACCGGCCGCTCGCGGCCGGACTGGCACGAGGACGGGGTGTTGTGCTACCACGGTCGCAGCTACCGCCTGGTCGACCACGCCCCGCGCGGCGGGCGCATGGTCTACCGCTTCGAGGCCACCGCCGACGAGGCCGCGCCGACCCTGGACCTGGCCCCGCCGCCGCCTCCACCCACCCCGGCGACGCAGCCGGCCCCTGGCATCCTCGCCCAGACCCTGCGCATCGCCCTGCTGTCGTTCGCCCCGCGCCGCTTCCAGGAGCGCTGGTTCACGGCCCAGCGCATCTCGCCGCTGGTCCCCACCCTGATCTGCGCCTTCACCGAGGCGATCGGCGGCCTGGTCAACCTGGGCGACCACGCCGGCAGCGGCCCCGTTCGCCTGCTCGACCTGTTCTTCCTCCTCGAGGGCTGCGGCCGCCTGGCGGTCGCCCTCGGCACCGGCCGCGCCGTCGGCAGCCTGCTCGGCCTGCCGCTGGTGCCGCTCTACCGGCGCTGGGCCGGCGACTGACCCGGGCGGCCGAGCCCGACGAGCCAGGAGCGGAGGCGCACCGCGTCGTCCACCCTGATGCTCATACGGTCGAACACC